>JBBQVR010000020.1:0-32344 GCA_038211355.1 Rhodobacterales bacterium
GTAACCAAGCGTGCCAAGGGCAGTCAGCACACCGCCCCACAGCGCCCGTTTTTGCGCGATCTTGCGGCTGGCTGCATAAAAGCTGTCCGACAGCTCGCGGTAGCGGTCGGTCAGAAACCCGTTCAAGCCGAAGATCTTGACCTCTTTTGCTGACTCAACGCTGGCGGCAGTCTGGCGCACATAATCCAACTCACGGCGTTCGGGCGTTCGACCAAAATCGAGCGAATAGCTTTGGGCGTTGAAATGGGCCTCGCCGATAAAGGCGGGGATCAATGCCAAGGCCAGCAGCAGGATCAGCCAAGGATTGAAGATCACCAGACCCGCCGCAAATGTCGCAACGGTGATAAGGTTTTGCATCTGGGTAAAAAGCAGGCCCATCAGGGTCATGCGCCCGCTGGCCTGGCGTCGCGCGCGCTCCAGTTTGTCTTGAAACTCGGCATCCTCGAAATCTTTCAGATCAAGGGTCGCGGCATGTTCCATGAGCCGGATAGAGGATGACATCGTCAGCCGATCTGACAGCAAGGTATCGACCAACCCGACCACCCGGCCCAGCACATCGGACAGGATCGCAAGCGCCAATTCAGCCATCACATAGGTCAACAGCAAGCCAAGCGCATCGCTGGCCCACCACCCCCACAGATCTGCGGGGCGATCAGGCAGACCCGACAGCCGCACCACTTCGTCGATGATCAACTTACCGATCCACAGCGCCGACACCGGAAGGATGGCCCGGATCAAGCGCAAGACCATGGACGCCAGCATCAAGGGCGGGCTGGCTTGCCACACAAGCGTCAGGAATGGCCAGATATTGCGCAGCGCAGAAAACCGCGCGCGAAAAGATGGTCTTGAAGGGGAGGCTGGAAGACGGTCGGAACTCACGTGGGTTGGGGCTTATTGCTCATGTGTGCACTTTGGCAAAAGGAACGCGCGCTGCAAAGTGCCAACTCGCAGCCAAAGGTTGCCGATCTCGCTTGAACACGCGATAGTCTTGCCATGCTCATCTACTCCTACGACCTCTGGTTGGTGGCGCTGTCATTCCTGATAGCGTTGATGGCGTCGTTCACGGGTCTGACGCTTTCCCGCGGCCTTGCAAGCGTATCATCCGGGACACGGCAGGTGCGCATCGTCCTGGCGTCACTGGCGATCGGCGGCGGGATCTGGTCGATGCATTTCGTCGCGATCCTGGCGATGCGCTTTGACATACCGGTATACTTTGAGGTGACCGAGACGCTGGCCTCGGCAATGATTGCGATCCTGCTGGCGGGACTGGCGCTGCTGATTGTGCATTTCGGCCGGGCCTCAAAAGCGATGTTGGGCCTGTCGGGTGGAATCCTCGGGATGGGGATCACGGTCATGCATTATGTGGGAATGACCGCAATCGAGGGCTGCACGCCGGTGTTTTCGGTGGGCGGGATCGTGCTGTCAGGGCTGTTGTCGATCCTGTTTGGCATCGTGGCGATGGCGTTGGCTTTCGGGAAGCGGCGGGAGGTTGGTACCCTGTGGGCCAGCCTCGTCTTTGGCGCGGCGGTCACGGTCGTGCATTTCACAGCGATGTCGCAAACCGATTTTCTGGCCTGGGATGTCGCCCCGACATCATCCACCCAGTTGGGCGATTCCCAGATCGCCATTCTGGTCATGCTGGCCGTCTTCGTGATCTCTGGCGGCTTCATGCTGGTCGGGGCCAATTTTCTAAGCGGTCAGGGACGGTCAGAGGCGGCAGCTGACACCGGCATGGCTATCAGACCCGCGTTTGCCCCTGCCCCATCGGAACGGATCACAGAGCCACCCGTCGACCTGACCAGCGGTGAGCGCGCGCGCCTCCCCGACCCCTTGCTGCGGGTTCCGTTTGAGCGGGACGGGCGCACGAATTTTGTCACTGCAGCGTCAGTTTACGCCCTGCATGCCGACGGGCACTATACCACAGCCTATCTCGACCAGGGGCCGGTGTTCTGCCCGTGGTCAATCTCGACCGCCGATGACCGGCTGACCCCCGGCGCTGGCTTCATGCGGGTTCATCGCAGCTGGATTGTGAACCTTGCCCTCGTCTCGGCCTATGAGCGGTCGAAGGATCACGGCTACTGCGTGATGGCCAGGGCACCGGGCATTGACCGAATCCCGGTAAGCCGAAATCGCATGGCAGCATTGCAAAAAGCGCTTGGCTTCTGAGATTTTCGCAGTTCGTGCAAAAATTACGCATTTCGTGAAAAATCGACGCGCCTTGGTGACCGCGTGGGTCGTCGTGGATCGCATCCCCCTATCGTTTTGCAAGGGACGGGTTGGCTTCAACCTGAGGGGAGGATGTCATGATTACGGCTGCATTCGAATACCATCGACCGACGTCGGTCGCAGAGGCGCTTAAGATCCTTGCGGATCACGGCGAAGAGGCGCGGGTCGTCGCGGGCGGGCATAGCCTGATCCCGATGATGAAACTGCGGATGACGGATATCTCGCATCTGGTGGACTTGCAGGATGTGGGCGGGCTTAAGGGCATCACCGTCGGCGACCGCATCCGCATCGGGGCGATGACCACGCAGGCAGAGATGCTGGCCTCGGGCGATTTGGCCAAGGCGGCTCCGATCCTCCATGAGGCGGCCTTGCAGATCGCCGACCCGCAGGTGCGCAACATGGGCACGGTCGGCGGCAATGTGGCCAATGGTGATCCGGGCAATGACATGCCGGGCCTGATGCAGTGTCTGGATGCCAGCTTCACCCTGACCGGCCCTTCTGGCAGCCGCGAGGTCAAGGCGCGCGACTACTACGAAAGCGCCTACTTCACCGCGCGGAAGGAAGATGAGATTCTGGTCGCGATCACCATGGATCGGGCGCAGGGCGGCTATGCCTACGAAAAGCAAAAGCGCAAGATCGGCGATTATGCCACTGCGGCGGCGGCGGTGCAGCTGACGGCGGCCGGCGGCAAGGTTACGGCGGCGTCGGTCGCGATGACCAACCTGTCGGACGTCCCGGTGTGGAGCGCGGGGGCAGGTGCAGCACTCGTCGGGTCGGCCTGCGAGCCAGAGGCGGTCAAGGCCGCCATCGCCGCGATGCTGGAGGATATCAATCCGGGCGAGGACAACCGTGGTCCGATAGCCTTCAAAAGACATGTGGCGGCAGTCGTGCTGGGCCGGGCGATTGCCCGCGCCTGGTCTCGCGCCTGATCAGGGGGGAAAGCCATGAAGAAGTTGCACATCGAACTGACCATAAATGGCAAGGCGATGGAAACGCTTGCCGAACCGCGTGAGCTGCTTATCCACGTTCTGCGCGAAAGGCTGGGCCTGACCGGGCCGCATATCGGCTGTGAGACCAGCCATTGCGGCGCCTGCACGGTTGATCTGAACGGCAAGTCGGTCAAGTCCTGCACGATGTTTGCAGCCCAGGCCAACGGGGCCACGATCACCACCATCGAAGGCATCGCCGGGCCGGACGGGATGCATGTCCTGCAGGAAAGCTTTCGCGAACATCACGGGCTGCAATGCGGTTACTGCACCCCCGGCATGATCACCCGCGCCTGGCGGCTGTTGCAGGAAAACCCGACCCCAACCGAAGAAGACGTGCGCTTTGGCATGGCGGGCAACCTTTGCCGCTGCACGGGATACCAGAATATCGTCAAGGCCATCCTTGCCGCCGCAACCGAGATGAATTCTGCCAAGGAGGCCGCGCAATGAACGACCAATCCCCCACCCATGACGAACGCGTCGCCGGGCTGAAAGGTCTGGGCACCTCGCGCAAGCGCGTCGAGGATGCGCGCTTTACCCAAGGCAAGGGCAACTACGTCGACGACATCAAGATGGCCGGGATGGTCTACGGCGACTTTGTCCGCAGCCAATATGCCCATGCGCGGATCAAGTCGGTGGACAGCACGGCCGCCATGGCCATACCTGGCGTGATTGCGGTGCTGCTGGCCAAGGATCTTGAACCCTTGGGCCTGCACTGGATGCCGACGCTGGCGGGTGACAAGCAGATGGTGCTGGCGGACGGCAAGGTGCTGTTCCAGGGCCAGGAAATCGCCTTTGTGGTGGCGGAAGACAAGTACGCCCTCGCCGACGCGCTCCAGCTGGTCGAGGTCGACTATGAGGAGTTGCCAGTCGTCGTCGATCCCTTCAAGGCGATGGAACCCGGCGCCCCGGTCCTGCGCGAAGACCTTGCCGGTCAGACCAAGGGCGCGCATGGCGAACGGATCCACCACAACCACATCTTCCGCTGGGAGATGGGCGACAAACCGGCGGTTGAGGCTGTGGTCGCAGATGCCGACGTGGTGGCCGAAGAGATGGTCTACTACCACCGCACCCACCCCTGCCCCTTGGAGACCTGCGGCTGCGTCGCATCCATGGACAAGATCAACGGCAAGCTGACGCTCTGGGGCACCTTCCAGGCACCGCATGTGGTGCGCACCGTCGCTTCGCTTTTGTCGGGCATCCCGGAAAGCAACATCCGCGTCGTGTCGCCTGATATCGGCGGCGGCTTTGGCAACAAGGTGGGCGTCTATCCGGGCTATGTCTGTTCAATCGTCGCGTCCATCGTCACCGGGCGGCCGGTAAAGTGGATCGAAGACCGGATGGACAACCTGATGGCCACCGCTTTTGCCCGCGACTACTGGATGGACGGCAAGATCGCCGCCACGAAAGAGGGCAAGATCACCGGCCTGTGGTGCCATGTCACCGCCGATCACGGCGCGTTTGACGCTTGTGCCGACCCGACCAAGTTTCCGGCAGGGTTCTTCAACATCTGCACCGGATCTTACGACATTCCCGTCGCCTGGCTGGGGGTGGACGGGGTCTACACCAACAAGGCACCCGGCGGGGTCGCCTACCGCTGTTCCTTCCGCGTGACCGAGGCGGCCTATTTCATCGAACGGATGATCGAGGTCCTGGCGATAAAGCTGAACATGGACGCGGCAGAACTGCGCCGGATCAACTTTATCCGCAAGGAGCAGTTCCCCTATCACTCGGCTCTCGGCTGGGAATACGATTCGGGCGATTACCACACCGCCTGGGCCAAGGCTTTGAAGGCGGTGAACTACGACGCCCTGCGCGCCGAACAGACGCAGCGTGTGGCCGACTTCAAGGCGGGCAAGACCCGCAGCCTGATGGGCATCGGGCTGTCGTTCTTCACCGAGATCGTGGGCGCGGGGCCGATCAAGAACTGCGATATCCTTGGGATGGGGATGTTCGACAGCTGCGAGATTCGCATCCATCCGACCGGATCAGCCTTGGCGCGGCTGGGCACGATCAGCCAGGGTCAGGGCCACGCCACGACCTTCGCCCAGATCCTTGCGACCGAAATCGGCATCCCCGCCGACCAGATCGTGATCGAGGAGGGCGACACCGATACTGCACCCTACGGCCTTGGCACCTACGGGTCGCGGTCTACGCCGGTCGCAGGGGCGGCGACGGCGCTGGCGGGGCGCAAGATCAGGGCCAAGGCGCAGATGATCGCGGCTTACCTTCTGGAAGTGCATGACAACGATCTGGAATGGGACGTGGACCGCTTCGTAGTGAAGGGCGTGCCCGAGCGGTTCAAGACCATGAAGGAAATCGCCTATGCGTCCTACAACCAGGCGATCCCGGGGCTGGAGCCGGGGCTGGAGGCGGTGAGCTACTATGACCCACCGAACATGACCTATCCTTTCGGGGCCTATATCTGCGTGATGGATATCGACGCCGACACCGGGGTTGCCGATATCCGCAGCTTCTACGCGCTGGACGATTGCGGCACCCGGATCAATCCGATGATCATCGAGGGTCAGGTCCATGGCGGGGCGACAGAGGCCTATGCCATCGCGATGGGGCAAGAGATCGCCTATGACGAGATGGGCAATCACAAGACCGCCACGCTGATGGATTTCTTCATCCCGACATCGTGGGAAACGCCGCATTACACCACCGACCATACCGTCACCCCCTCGCCCCACCATCCGATCGGGGCCAAGGGCGTGGGCGAAAGCCCGAATGTCGGCGGCGTTCCTGCGTTCTCGAATGCGGTCCACGACGCCTTCCGCCCGTTCGGTCTGACCCAAAGCCACATGCCGCACGACCACTGGCGGATCTGGCGGATTGCCGAGCAATTGGGCCTGCACGGCTGAGGCTTTCCCCCTCTGGCAACAGAGGGGGGCTTTTCGGGGGGACAGGATGTCGGACTGGCGCGGCCTTCAGGGTGATCTTGCGGCGACGGGCTATGTGGCCGGCGATGACCTTGCCATGGCCCTGCATCTGGCATTGATGCTGGAACGGCCCCTGCTGCTGGAGGGGGCAGCTGGCGTGGGCAAGACCCAGATCGCCCGCACCCTGGCCAGCCTGCGCGACACCAGGCTGATCCGCCTGCAATGCTATGAGGGGCTGGACGCCGGCCACGCGATCTATGACTGGAACTATCAGCGTCAGCTTCTGGCGATCCGCGCCGCTGCGGAAACCGGCGACGCCGCCCATGTCGAAGAGCGCATCTTTTCCGAACGCTACCTTCTGGTCCGCCCCCTGTTGGAGGCGATCCGCCAGCCCGTCCGCCCGGTGTTGCTGATCGACGAGATCGACCGCGCGGACGAAGAGTTTGAGGCATACCTGCTGGAAATCCTGTCGGAATACCAGATTTCCATCCCTGAACTTGGCACCATCACCGCGACCACGAAACCCATCGTCATCCTGACCTCGAACGCCACGCGCGACCTGTCGGATGCGCTGCGCCGCCGCTGCATCTACACCTATGTCGACTACCCCGACCGGGCGACCGAGATTGCCATTCTGCGGATGCACCACCCGGGGCTGGAGGCGCGGCTGATCGGGCAGATTGTCGCCTTCGTGCAGGCGCTGCGGAAGGAAGACCTCGAAAAGACCCCCGGCGTGGCCGAGGCGCTGGATTTTGCGGCGGCTTTGGCGGGGCTTGGGATCAACGACCTGACGCAGGACCCGGTGGCGTTGCAGGCGAGCCTTGTGACCTTGCTCAAGACGCAGAATGACCGTGCGGCGGTGCCGACCGAAATCGCCCAGCGGCTGGCTGGAAAGGCCGCCTGATGGCCCGCGTGTTCAAACCTGTCACCCGGTTTCCCCAGCGGGCGGGCGGTCCAGCCGACCGGATGGCCGGGTTCATGGCGCATCTCCGGCTGAACGGGTTGCGCGTCGGGGTCGAGGAGACGGGCAAGGCGCTCGCTGCCCTTGCCACCGTGCAGGCCACCGAGGTCGCCGAAACCCGGATGGCCCTTAAGGCGGTGCTGACCAGTTCCGCCGATGACTTCGCCCGGTTCGATGATCTCTTCACCGCCTACTGGCACAATCCGGGCCGCGAACGGGCCGGGCAGGCGCAGACCAAGTCCGGCAGCGGTGCCAAGGGCGTGTTGGCGCTGGACCATGCGCAGAGTTCGGGCGCAGGCACGGCTGACCGGCCTGACAGCGACACGACAGGCGAGGCAGACCAGTCCGGCGAGGGGCGGCGTGTCGGCTCCCGCGTGACGAACTTGCTGTCGGTCGACCTGCGCCATGTCATTGACCCCGCCGACCGGGCCGAGGCCGAGGCCGTCGCCGCCCGTCTTGCCCGCGCCATCCGCGACCGCCGCTCTCGCCGCCTGAAGGCCGACCACCGTGGCGCGCGTCCCGACCTGCGCCGCATCCTGCGCGCCAGCCTGTCGACCGGGGGGGAGCCGATCCGCCTATATCGCCGCGCCCGGCCCGAACGCCCTGCCCGGCTGGTGGTTCTGCTGGATGTGTCGGGGTCGATGACCGTCTATGCGCCGATCTTTCTGGCTTTCGTCAAAGGCCTGATGACCGCCGATGCCACGACAGACGCCTACCTTTTCCACACCCGCCTTGTCCGCATAACTGACGCGCTGCGCGACCCCGATGCCTTGCGCGCCGTGAACCGGCTGTCGCTGCTGGCGCAGGGCTTTGGTGGCGGCACCCGGATCGGTGGCAACCTTGCGGCATTCAACCACAGTTACGGCAAACGCCTCGTCTCGGGCCGGTCGATGGTAGTGATCCTGTCAGACGGGTTCGACACCGACCCGCCGGAAGTGATCGGACAGGAACTGGCCCGGCTGAAAAAGCGTGGCTGCCGGATCGTCTGGCTGAACCCGCTGAAAGGCTGGCGCGACTATCAGCCGGTGGCCGCAGGCATGGCCGCCGCCCTGCCCTATCTGGATTTGTTTGCCGCCGCCAACACCTTGAAAAGCCTTGCCGCTTTGGAACCAGAGCTGGCGCGGATATGAAGGGAACACCATGGGACTGATCGCATCCGATATCATGGACCGCGTGGCGGAACTGAAGTCCGCAGGCGAACCCTTCGCGCTGGCAACCGTTGTGCGCACGGTGTCGGTCACTGCGGCCAAGGCCGGAGCCAAGGCCGTGATCCGGGCCGATGGCACCATCTCTGACGGCTGGATCGGCGGTGGCTGCGCGCGGGGCGCGGTCCTGAAAGCAGCCCGCGAGGCGATGGCCGACGGCCAGCCCCGGCTGGTCTCGGTCAGCCCGGAAGATGTGCTGAACGAACGCGGCGTGACACCCGGTGAGACGCGGGACGGCATCAGGTTCGCCCGCAATATGTGCCCAAGTCAGGGCACGATGGACATTTTCGTCGAACCGATCCTGCCGCAGCCAGCGCTGACTGTGTGCGGCACCAGCCCGGTCGCGTTGGCCCTTCTGGATCTGGCACCCCGCTTCGGCTTTGCCGTCACCGCCTTTGCGCCGAGCGCCGAACACGCGGCCTATTCGGCGGACTTGCGCGTGATCGACGGCTATGATCTGCCAAAGACCGCCTCGGCCAGCCACTATGTTGTCGTGGCGACCCAAGGCAAGGGCGACGAGGCTGCCTTGAGAGGCGCACTTGCGACAGATGCGGGCTTCACCGCCTTTGTCGGCAGTCGGCGCAAGATGGCCTCCTTAAGCGCGGCCCTGCAGGAAAGCGTTCCACGGGACCGTCTGGCTGTCATTCAAGCCCCCGCAGGGCTCGATCTGGGTGCGATCACCCCGGACGAAATCGCACTTTCGATCCTGGCAGCGATGATCCGGCATCGCAGACTTGGACAACGCTCAACGGGAGAGGCGTGAGATCAGGCTGGTGGCAACCCGACCGACGGCTGGGGCCAGGACCCATTGATCTGCTTGAGGTGACCTCGACTGGGTGGTTCAAGCCCCGGAACTGCTGGGGTGCAGATGCGCAATCCTTTCTGGCTGACGCAAGCACAGATGGCCCGGCTTCGGCCGCCTTTCCCGAAAAGCCATGGCGTCCCGCGTGTCGATGACCGCCGCGGTCTGGGCGGCATGATCTTCATTAATCGCAACGGCCTGCGGTTGTGCGATGCGCCACAGGAGATTGGCCCGCCGGTCGCGGTTTGGGTGCGGGGCCGCGCAGATAAGGCATCATCGGTTTTGCCCGTTGTGGATCGCTGCCCAAAGCAAAAGGGCCACCGCGCGGGTGGCCCTTTTCATGACTTCTTGGTCAATGGCTTACTCAGCCGCTTCCTTTGGCGGCTCACCCTCGGGGCTGCCTTCGGTTTTTGGTTTGCGCGGGCCACGGGCGCGGCGCGGACCACGGTCTTCGCGCGGGGCGGCATCGAGGGTTGCGGCCTCTGGGGCTGTTGCATCGGGGGCATCAGAGACGGGGGCTTTTGGCGCCGGTGCCTGTGGCGCACGGGGGCGCGGGGCGGGCTTGCTGGTCGGTTTGGCTACCGATGGTTTGACCACCGATTCCGGGGTTTCGACCAGACCGGTTTCATCCCCGGCATCCAACTCGATCACATCGGGGGCCGAGGGTTGCTCCATCGCGGCATAGTCACGCTCATCCCGGTAGTCGCGGGTAAACTCTGGCCGACGATCGCCCCGATCCGTCTGGCGGTCGCCGCCACGGTCATTGGCCCGATCCTGTGCGCGATCTTGGGGCCGATCTTGGGGCCGGTCACTGCCACGGTCATTTTGACGATCGTTCCGGTCATTCCGGTCGCCCCCTTGCCGGTCGCCCCCTTGCCGGTCGCTGCCTTGACGGTCACTGCGCGGCCCTTGGTTGGCGTTTTGTCCGGCATGTTGACCACCGGGCTGGCCGATCGGCTGACCACCCTGGTAACCACCATTCTGGCCGCCGTTTTGGCCTGACCCCTGACCACTTTGGCCTTGAAACTGCTGCTGGCGCGACTCTTGTTCGGCGGCCATCTCACGCGTGGCTTCGGCAAGCATGCGGGTGTAATGTTCGGCGTGTTGCAGGAAGTTCTCTGCAGCCACCCGGTCGTTCGACAGCTGCGCATCGCGGGCAAGCTGTTGATACTTTTCGATGATCTGCTGAGGCGTACCACGCACCTTGCCTTCGGGACCCGAAGAGTCAAAGACGCGGTTGATGATGTTGCCGAGGGTGCGCGGGCGGTTCTGGCTGGAACGCGAGCGTTTCTTGGAAGAGCGCATCTGGTCCTTTGATGGCTTTGGCCTGCGGTCGCCGCCCTGAAACAGGCAGCAAGATCACTTTCGCGCAGGGGCTGGCAATAAGCGCAAGGCCGGGGGTCAACCCCTACCTGCGCCGAGATCAATAATCACAAGGCCTGCGTGCTGACAAGCAGTATTTGTGAAAAACCGGCCAAAACCGCCGGTTTCAGCCGCTGGGGCTGTGGCCGGAGGCCATGGGTTTGGTGGCAGCAACAACCCGGTCACGGCCGTCCATATCGGGCAGGATCCGAACCGATTCCAGCCCCGCTGCGGCCAGAAGATCGGCCACGGCGGCCCCTTGTGTCGGGCCGATCTCAAGCAGGATGCGCCCACCCGGCAAAAGCCGCGCACCCGCCCCGCGCGCTATGGAGCGATAGGCGTCAAGACCATCGCCCCCGGGGGTCAGGGCCAGATGCGGCTCCCAGTCGCGAACGTCGGGGGCAAGGGCGGCCATCTCATCTGCGGCAATATAGGGCGGGTTCGAGATGATCAGATCAAAGCTGCCATCCACAGCGGAAAACCAGTCGGACTGCAGGAGCCGCGCCCGATCGGCCAATCCAAGGCTTGCTGCGTTCCCCGCAGCCACCGCCAGCGCCGGGGCTGAGGCATCGACCCCCACCCCCCGCGCCAGGGGCATCGACGCAAGGCAGGACAGAAGGATGCAGCCGGTCCCCGTGCCAAGGTCCAGAACCTTGAGGAAAGGTTGCGTCAAGGCTTCGGCGACCAGGCTTTCCGTCTCGGGGCGGGGGTCGAGGGTATCTGCCGTCACCCGAAACTCCAGCCCCCAGAACAGGCGCCGGCCGATGATCTGCGCCACGGGCTGGTGCGCGGTGCGGGCCGTCAGCGCCGCATCATAGGTTTGCGACTGGGCGACGGTCATGCTGTCCTGAAGATGCAGCGTCAGACGATCCGCCCCGACCCCAAGCGCATGGGCCAAAAGCACCCGTGCATCGCGCCCTGCCCCGTCGATCCCCGCCGTCGTCAGCCGGGCGACCGCCGCCAGCAGCGCCGCTTGCGCAGTCATCCGTCCATCTCGGCCAGTTTGTCGGCCTGATCCTGCGCGGTCAGCGCATCGATGATCTCGGTCAGATCTCCCGCCATGATCTGCGGCAGCGCGTAAAGCGTCAGGTTGATCCGGTGATCGGTCATCCGGCCTTGCGGGTAGTTGTAGGTGCGGATGCGTTCCGACCGGTCGCCGCTGCCCACCTGGGATTTGCGGTCCGCCGCGCGGGCGTTGTGAACCCGCTCACGTTCCGCCTCATAAAGCCGCGAGCGCAGCACCTGCATCGCTATTTCCTTGTTGCGGTGCTGCGATTTCTCGGCGCTGGTCACGATGATTCCGGTGGGCAGGTGGGTGATCCGCACCGCCGAATCCGTGGTGTTGACGTGCTGGCCGCCCGCGCCCGAAGCGCGCATCGTGTCGATCCTGATGTCACTGGCCGGAATCGAGATATCCACCTCTTCGGCCTCGGGCAGCACAGCCACCGTCGCGGCCGAGGTGTGCACCCGGCCCTGCGCCTCGGTCTCGGGGACGCGCTGGACACGGTGGACGCCGGATTCGTACTTCAGCCGGGCAAAGACCCCCTCACCGCTGACCAGCGCCACCAGTTCCTTGAGGCCGCCAAGGTCGCTCGCCTGCTCTTCCAGCACGTCCCAGCGCCAGCCCATCTTTTCGGCATGCCGCTGGTACATCCGCGCAAGGTCGCCTGCGAACAGCGCCGCCTCGTCCCCGCCGGTGCCGGGGCGGATTTCCACGATGGCGGGGCGTGCGTCGGCGGCGTCTTTCGGCAAAAGCGCCAGCCGCAGGGCCTGTTCCATCTGCGGGATACGGGCCTTGAGGTGGGGGATCTCATCCTCGGCCAGGGCCTTCATTTCGGGATCGGCCAGCAGCTGCTCTGCCTCGGCCAGATCGGTCAGGGCCTGGCGATAGGCGGCGATTTCTTCGGCCACGGGCTTGAGGTCAGAGTATTCCTTGGCAATCCGCGCAATCTCGGACGGGGCGGCGCCGGCATGCAGCTGGGCTTCGAGAAACTCGAAGCGCTGGGTAATCTGGGCGAGTTTGTCTAGCGGAACCATAGGGGGTGGGTTTGGCGCTAATCCTTTGGCTGGTCAAGGGTGGCTGGCCGCCGGGGCGCTGCCCCGGACCCCGGGATATTTTCGCAGAAAGGAAGACTAGAGGCGCGAAAGCCAGTCGGTCAGCCGGGCAGCGTTCACGCCCATGTCTTCGGACCCAAAGCGCAAGCGGGACTGGATATAAAGCCCATCGGGCCGCACCTCGGCGGTGGTGTAGTCGGGAAAGCCCCACAGCGCGCTGCGGGTGATCCAGGTGATCCGCCCCTCAGCCACGCTGCCGGCCAGACGCGTGGTGCGCGTGGTGGCCATGGCCAGCGCGTCCAACCGGGCCAGAAGGTCAGCCGGTGCGCCCTTGGCCAGCGACAGACGCAACGCGGCCGACCCGCGCCCCGGCTGGACCGTATCCCATGGGGCGTCCACGCTGGGCGAGACGTGCCAGACTGCGGGTACCGAGGGCACCAGCCTGACATAGGCCGCAAAGCCCAGCAGAATTGCGCCGATCAGCAGAAGTGGAAAGGTCATGCGGCGCCTCATCTTTGTGTCCGTGCCCAGTGATACAGGCAGATCAGTTCATAGGCGACATGCGCGCCTGCGATCGCCGTGGCGCCGGTGGTGTCATAGGGGGGCGACACCTCGACGATATCACCGCCGACCATGTTGATCCCCGCCAGATCGCGCAAAGCGGCTGCCGCCTGCCAGCTGTGCAGCCCCCCCCAGACCGGCGTGCCGGTGCCGGGCGCGGCCGAGGGGTCAAGGCAATCAATGTCGAAGGTCACATAGGTGGCCTTGTCACCGACAATGTCCTTGGCCTTGGCCACCGCAGCCGCGACGCCCTTTTCATGCACCTCCCGCGCGTCGATCACATGGACGCCCAGATAATCTTCGGTCGTGGTGCGAATCCCGATCTGGACTGAGCGTTTGGGGTCCACGATCCCGGTCTTTACCGCCTTGTAAAGCATGGTTCCGTGGTCGATCCGGGTCAGGTCATCATCTGGCCAAAGGTCGGAATGGGCGTCGAAATGGATGACCCCCAGCGGTCCGAATTTTTCGGCATAGGCCTTCAGGATCGGAAAGGTGATGTAATGATCGCCCCCCAGGGTAATGGTCCCTGCCCCGGCGGCAAGGATGGTGCGGATATGGGCGGTCAGGGTGTCGGGGAAGTCCGAGACCCTGGCATAATCGAAGGCGCAATCGCCGTAGTCGATGACGCCCATATCCTCCAGCGGGTTGGTGGGCCAACCGTAAGGCGGGTCGTAGGGCATCAGTGCTGACGCCTCACGGATCGCGCGGGGGCCAAACCGGGTGCCGGCGCGGTGGGTGACCGCCTGATCAAACGGCACGCCGGTGATGGCCAGATCAACCCCGGTCAGGTCTTTGGTATAGGTCCGCCGCAGGAAGCTTGTCGCCCCCCCGAACGCGTTTTCAAAGGCATAGCCGCGCAGGCCCTTGCGGGTAAAGGCGGTGTCAACTTCGGTCTTGGCATCTTCCAGGGCCATCGGGTCCCCCTTTGCAGGCGCTATCATTCAGGGACCGGAGACCGCGCTTATCCGTCAGTTGCGCAGGTGTAAGGACCGGCCCGCCCGTGTCAAGCCACGGGTTCAGCCCAGCTTGAACCCTTCTCGCACCAGGGTATCGGTCACCTGAACGATCGCACGCTCAAGAACTTCGGCGACGAAATCGGCCTGCGCTTCGGTGATGATCAGCGGCGGCGACATCACGTTCAGATGCCCCATCGGGCGCACGATCAGACCCATCGCCTCGGCCACGTCCGAGATGCGTTTGCTTTCGTTTGCTTCATCCGGCAGCAGTGCCTTGGTTTCCTTGTTCGCCACGCTTTCCACGCAGATCATCAGCTTGCGGCCCCGCACGTCGCCCACCAGCGGCAGCGCCGAAAGCTGGGCCATACGCGCCTCGAAATAGGCCCCGACCTTGGCCGCATTGCCCAAGAGGTTTTCACGCTCGATGATCTCGATGTTCTTCAGCGCCACGGCGGCGGCAACCGGGTGTCCGGCGTAGGTATAGCCGCTGGTGAACCACCGCTCGCCCCCTTCGGCCATCGCGGCCCAGATGCGGTCAGAAAACAGCACCGCCCCCATCGGAATATAACCCGAGGTCAGCCCCTTCGCCGTGCAGATGATGTCGGGCTGCACCCCGAATTCATCCCATGAGGCAAACCAGTGGCCCAGCCGCCCGAACGCCGTCACCACCTCGTCTGCGATAAACAGGATGTCGTGCTGCTGGCATACCTCCCACATCCGTTTCAGATAGCCTTCCGGCGGCACGATCACCCCGCCGCTGGCCTGGATCGGCTCGGCAATGAAGGCGCCGATCCGGTCAGCCCCGACGCGGGTGATCAGGGTCTGAAACTCGGCGATCAGCCAGTCGCAAAAGGCGGCCTCGGTCATGTGGGCGGGGCGGCGGTAGGGGTTGGGCACCGACAGATGCCAGATGCCGTCGGTCTGGTAGCGAAACTCTTCCACCCGGTCGCCGGGGCGCTTGCCGATGGATTGCGACAGATAGGTGGACCCGTGGTAAGAATAATCCCGCGCGACGATCCCCTGCTTTTCAGGCCTGCCCATCGCATGCTGGTAATAGCCCGCCATCCGCGCGGCCGTGTCCACCGCGGTTGATCCGCCCGTGGTGAAATGCACCCGGTTCAGGTCCCCCGGGGCAAGCTCTGCCAGCCGCGCTGCAAGCCGGGCCGAGGGCTCGTTGGTCATGTCCACAAACGTGTTGGAATAGGCCAGCCGTTCCGCCTGATCGGCCATCGCCAGCGCCATCTCACGCCGACCAAGGCCAATGTTGGTGCACCAAAGCCCGCCCACCGCATCAAAGTAGCGACGCCCGTCGGCATCCCACAAAAAGCATCCCTCGCCCTTGGAGATGACCAGCGCGCCTTCGCGGTCAAAGCTGCCAAACTGCGTCCAGGGATGCAAAGCATGCTCATGGTCCATCGCCCAAAGATCGGCGGGCGAGGGCTGGTTCAAGGCTAGCACTGACGGCATCGGTAGCTCCGGTTACATCCATGCAAAGCTAGCAGTTTGACAATGGGTTTGCACCCTCACGTCATGCCGGGCGCCAATCGCAAAGGGTAGGGGTCGGGCAGAATGCCGCAGCCATGGGTTGCGGCATCACGCAGACCCGCAAGCACTGGCCACCCGAAAATGATTCGCCACCAAGCGCAACACGCCCTGCGGTCGACCGTTCAGGACGTCCGGTCAGTACAGCCGCTGCTTGGCCTTTGCGATCTGGAACCCGTGGCCTTCGGCATTGGTGCAAGTCATCCCGGTCTTGGCCGACACGCAGGAAATCCCGCCCAGCGACACCGCCTCGCCATAGGGCAGAATGCCGGCCGCCGAACTTGCAGCCGGGTCTGTGACACAGGCCAGCATGCCCTTGCCGGTGTCATTGACGGCAAAGGAACTGCCCCAGTCAAATTCGCAGCCCGCCGGGCGCTTGGTGTAGCTTGGGGTCAGCGCACCCATATCGCAGCGCGCCGATGCACCCTGTGCGTCAGAGTAGATCGCGCATTGGATATTGCCGGTGGGTGAGCGGAACTCGACAAAGTCGGCCGCTGCGGGGCTGGCTGCAAGACACAGCAAAAGCGTGACTTTCAAGACAATCTCCTGACAAGATCATGGATGAAACGCAAATCAAGCCTACCGCGTCGCCGTCGTTCCAGCCAGTTTTCAATTGCACCGGTCTGATGCCAGATTTCGCCCGCGCCGCTGTGGTCTACTTTCTGCCAGTGTTCGCGGTGGCGTTCTTGCTGGGCGTTGTCCGCCAGCTGCTGGTGATCCCGCTGACCGGCCCCCTGATCGCCGTGGCGCTTGAGGTTCCGGTGATCCTGATCCTGTCCTGGTGGGTGGCGGCGAAAGTCTTGCACCGCTGGCCGCTGCCGCTGCAAGGGCGGGTGGCGATGGGTGCGTTGGCCTTTGTCATCCTGATGCTGGCAGAGCTGGCGCTTGCGCTGGCCTTCGGGCAGACGCCGCGCCAGTTCCTTGCCGCAATGGCCAGCCCGGCCGGGGCGCTTGGCCTGGCCGGACAGGTGGGCTTTGCGCTGATTCCCGCCTTTCGGCGTCAGCCGACGGGCTGAGCCCTCTCGACCAGACGGGCGAAAAAGCTGGCCCCGACCGGCGCTGCGGCGTCGTTGAAGTCATAGGCGGCGTGATGCAGCCCCGCCCCCGGCCCCGTGCCAAGGAACAGATAGGCGCCGGGTCGCGCCTCAAGCATGTAGCTGAAATCCTCAGACCCCATCTCGCGGTTGGCGCGGGCGTCCACCGCATCGGGACCGACAACTTCGCGCGCGACTTCGGCGGCGAAATCGGTTTCGTCCTCATGGTTGACGGTGGCCGGGTAGCCCCAATCATAATCCACCCGCGCGGTCACGCCGTAAGCCATCGCATGACCCTCGACGATCTCGTGGAACCGCTTTTTCAACAACTCCCGCACGTCAGGCTTGAAGCTGCGGATCGTGGCGCAGAACATCGCTTCCTCAGGGATGATGTTGCTGGCCGTGCCGGTATGGATCTGCGTGACCGAAATCACCGCCTCATCCAGCGCATAGACGTTGCGCGGGATGATGGTTTGCACCGCCTGCACCATGCCCACAACTGCGACAACCGGATCGACACATTCATGCGGCGTGGCGCCGTGCCCGCCCTTCCCCGTGATATACACGAACGCCGTGTCGACCGAGGCCATCAGCGGCCCGGGCGTTGTGGTGAAATGCCCGAAGGTCACGTTCGGCGCGTTGTGAATCCCGTAGACCTGCGCGATGCCGAAGCGGTCCATGATGCCCTCTTGAACCATGACTTGGCCCCCGCCGCCGTCTTCTTCGGCCGGCTGAAAGATCAGCGCGACGGTGCCGGCGAAATTCCGGGTCTCGGCCAGATACTTCGCCGCCCCCAACAGCATTGTGACATGCCCGTCATGCCCGCAGGCATGCATCTTGCCCGGAACCGTGCTGGCGTAGGGTGCACCGGTGATTTCCATGATCGGCAGCGCATCCATATCGGCGCGCAAGCCGATCACCGGACCCCCGTCTGCATTGGCAACCCGCCCCTTGATCAGCGCGACAATCCCGGTCTTGGCGATGCCTTCATGGATCTCGTCCACCCCCATCTCACGCAAACGCTCGGCAATATAGGCTGCGGTCGCGTGACATTCGAAGGCCAGCTCAGGATGCATGTGCAAATGCTGACGCCACCCCTTCATTTCCTCGGCATATGAGGCGATACGGTTGAGAACGGGCATGGCAGACTCCTTCAGACGTGCCCTTTGATCAAATCGCAAATCCCCGGTGGCCGCAATGACCGATCCCCGCCTTGACCGCGACAGAAACGACCCATCAGACAGCGGCATCGACCGTCTTCTTGCGATCATGGCCGCGCTGCGCGACCCCGTGACCGGCTGTCCATGGGATATAGAGCAGACCTTCGCCACCATCGCCCCCTACACGCTGGAAGAAGCGCATGAGGTGGCCGATGCCATCAACCGTGCCGCCTGGGATGAGCTTAGGGGCGAACTTGGCGATCTGCTCTTCCAGACCGTCTACCACGCCCAAATGGCTGATGAGGCGGGCCATTTCACCTTTGTCGATGTCGTGACCACGATCAGCGACAAGATGGTTGCCCGCCACCCGCATGTCTTCGGCACTGAAAGCCGGGATAAGTCCGCCGCCCAGCAGACCCTGGACTGGGAGGCCGCAAAAGCGCGTGAGAGAGGCACCGCCCGCACCCTTGACGGTGTGGCCCTTGCCCTGCCCGCCCTGACCCGCGCCGTGAAGCTGCAAAACCGCGCCGCCCGCGTCGGCTTTGACTGGCCAAGCACGGATCAGGTTCTCGACAAGCTGGTCGAAGAGGCGCGTGAGGTGGTCGAAGCGCGTGACACCCTGACCGAAGCCCATCTGACCGAGGAAATGGGCGATCTCCTCTTCGTCATGGCCAATCTTGCCCGTCACCTGAAGATCGACCCCGAAGCGGCCTTGCGCGCCGCCAACCAGAAATTCACCCGCCGCTTTTCCCGGATTGAAGATTGGCTGGCCGAAACCGGCAAGGCCCCGTCCGACAGTGATCTGGCCGAAATGGACGCTCTGTGGAACCGCGCCAAGGCGGAAGAAAAATCCAATCAGGCCTGAGCCCCGGCAAAGCTCAGTTCTCCAAGGCGCCTTCCCCCGTTGCGTGGGGGTGAAACGGGGTGCGGGGCCACCCTGCCAAAGGCCGCGCCGCCCCCGCGACAAAATGCCGACTAAATCACTCAACCTCTTGACCAAAGTAAAACAGTCAGGTTTAAAGCTGCGCATAAACCCGACTAAAGGAGTCAGCCATGTTCCGTCTTACCACCCTTGCCCTTCTTGCCTGCACCACCCCGGTGCTGGCGCAGGAAATCAACGTCTATTCCCACCGCCAGCCGGAACTGATCCAGCCCCTGGTCGATGCCTTCACCGCTGAAACCGGCATCAAGGTCAACGTGGCCTTCGTGGACAAGGGCATGGCTGAACGTCTGGTGGCTGAGGGTGACCGCTCACCCGCTGATCTGGTTTTGACTGTCGACATCGCCCGCCTGATGCAGATCGTTGATGCAGGCGTGACGCAACCCGTCCAGTCCGACGTGCTTGAGGCCAACATCCCCGACACCCTGCGCGATCCCGGCGATCAGTGGTTCGGCCTGACGGCGCGGGCGCGGATCGTCTACGCCTCCAAGGACCGGGTCCAGCCGGGTGAGGTGACGACTTACGAAGACCTTGCCTCAGACAAATGGAAGGGCCGGATCTGCACCCGCTCGGGGCTCAACGATTACAACATCGCCCTGCTTGGCGCCGTCATCACGCATCATGGCGAAGCGGCAGCAACCACCTGGACCGAGGGCCTGAAAGCCAACCTTGCCCGCAAACCCGACGGTGGTGACCGGGATCAGGTCAAGGCCATCGCCGCTGGTGAATGTGACATTGCCATCGGCAACACCTATTACATCGGTCAGATGCTGGCCGACCCAGAGCAGGCCCCTGCGGCGGAAAGCGTCAACATCGTCTTTCCGACCTTTGAGAATGGCGGCACGCACCTGAACATCTCGGGCGTGGCGATGACCAAATCCGCCCCGAACCGCGAAAACGCGCTGGCCTTCATGGAATGGCTGTCGGGTGACACCGCCCAGAAGCTTTACGCCGAGACGAACCATGAATACCCGGTGAAACCCGGCGTCGAACGCTCAGCGCTTGTCACCTCATGGGGTGAGTTCACGGCCGACGCCACTTCGCTTGCCGACATCGCCGCCCAACGCCCCGCCGCGGTGAAGATCATGGAGACCGTCAACTTCGACGGCTGATCCTCGGCACGACCAACCCCCTGCCCCGATCCGGGGCGGGGGTCCGGGAAAACGGCCACCCATGGCGCAAAGCTGCCGGTAGTCTGCCGCCACCCAAACTCTGCCCCCTCTGGACAATCCCCCCCCGCCCGCGTCACCTTTCGCCCGAAAAGGAGTCGCCCCATGCCGCGCAAGATCATCATCGACACCGACCCCGGCCAGGACGACGCTGTCGCCATCCTCCTCGCCCTCGCCTCGCCCGAGCTTGAGGTTCTCTCCCTCACCGCCGTCGCGGGCAACGTGCCCCTGGCCCTGACCGAACGCAACGCCCGCATCATTGTTGAGCTGGCAGGCAAGCAGACCCCGGTCTACGCGGGCTGCGACCGCCCCCTGACGCGCAAGCTGGTCACAGCTGAACATGTCCACGGCAAGACCGGCCTTGACGGCATCCCCCTGCCCGACCCCACCCATCCGCTGCAGCCGGGCCACGCCGTCGATCACATCATCGACACCCTGCGCGCCCATCCGTCCGGCACCATCACGCTGTGCCCCCTCGGCCCGCTGACCAACATCGCCACGGCCTTTACCCGCGCGCCGGATATCATGCCAAAGGTGGCCGAGATTGTGCTGATGGGGGGCGGGTATTTTGAGGGCGGAAACATCACCCCCGCGGCCGAGTTCAACATCTACGTCGACCCGGAAGCCGCGGATATCGTGTTCAAATCCGGCATACCGCTGGTGGTCATGCCGCTTGACGTAACCCACAAGGCCCTGACCTCACGCAGTTGGGTTGAGGCGATGCGGGGCTTGGGCACCCCCGTCGGCCAGGCCGTGGCCAGCTGGACCGATTTCTTCGAACGCTTCGACACCGCCAAATACGGCAGCGACGGCGCCCCCCTGCACGACCCCTGCGTGATCGCCTACCTGTTGGAGCCGTCGCTCTTCACCGGCCGCCACATCAACGTGGAGATTGAGACGTCAAGCCCCCTGACCCTCGGCATGACCGTCGCCGACTGGTGGCGCGTGACAGTCCGCGCGCCAAACGCGATGTTCATGGGCGGAGTGGACCGCGACGGGTTCTACCGGCTGTTGACAGAGCGGTTGGGGAGGTTGTGAGGGGGATTAGTTCGGCGAGCGCGACGATCTCGGGTCGGCTTTTGGTGCAGACTCCGCGGCTTTTTCTTGGCTTGCAATCCATTTTGAATGTTCTGTTGAAATGAGGCTTTCAATGCGTTCGACCAACAGTTTTCGAGCTGCGCGGTCATCGTCCGTATCGTATGGGTCTGCTCGCTCAATGTAGCAGTATTTCTCATGTCGTAGAGCTTCGCACGTTGATCGATATGTTATCCAGTTGTGCTGCCACTGGTAAAGATGTTGTCCGCCTTCGACTAACGCAATGAGTGTCCCAAGTGCGGCAACAATTGTTATGTATTCATTCAGGGCGAGCATCGGAATACTCGCTGATGCAGCAAGAACGAAGAGTCTGCCTAGCTTGTAGCTGCGCTGATTTGATCCGCTCTTTCGGTCATACCATTCAATCTGGGCCTCGAGACGCTCGTAGCCCGAATCCGGTTCGCTCTTCACTGCCGCGCGCATCATGATTGCTCGATAAGTGTATGCAGATGTTGTGGATCCCAAGTCCACCACGTTTGTCCGCGAATGGCAGGGGGCAGATGAAGTCTTTCTGGGTGACCACGTAAACCCATAGGTATCACTGACTTTCTCATGTCAATAGTAGTCTGCAACTCCCAATTCACCCATTCGCTAAGCCAAGTGTGCTCCTGGAGAAAGCATACAGTAACCGACGCCCTTGAAATCTTCTCGCGAATCTTAGACTTTATGTACGGCGCATGTTCGCTTTTGTATGCAAGGCGAACCGACTCATCGTAGAATTCCAAGGGAAAAGATTCTCGCCACGCAAGCAGACGGACTCCGTCTACCTGTTTTTTATCTTCCATCTTGAAGCTAATAAAAACTCGTTTCATCAAACCGCCCTGCTGATATTCCTGTTTACAATCTAGCAGGAGAAACAGACTACTCCAAGTGATCCGTAGACCCCAAACTCAAGCATCACTCACCGTCTCCACCGGCAGCCACAGCACCCGCCCATCCTCCGGGAACGCAATGAACTCCGCGCAGCGCAGATAGAACGCCTTTGCGGCCTCGTCCTTGGCCTGCACCAGCACCGCCGCAATGGCGATGCGCACTGCGGCAAGCGTGATCATAGTAGGGGATCACCTCGACACGGAAGGCAGCCGTAGGGTGCGCTAAAGCGCACCAAGCTCAACCCGTCACCGCGTCGTCTCAGCCTGCCGCGCCCAGGACCGGTGCGCTGTAGCGCACCCTACACGCTTCCCCTTTTCACTGATTCGCTCGTTAAGGTTAATGCGCACTCGCCTCCCCGTGCGTAGAGATGGAAAGAAGATAAAGGGAAGACAGGGTGAAGACATCAACTTTTCAGCCTAAGCCCATGGAGTAAAACAGCGAACGCCCCCTACCCCAGCGGAAGCACCACCGAGAACCGGCTCCCCTCGCCCACCACGCTGTCGACCCGCAGCCAGCCCCGGTGGCGGCTGACGATGTGTTTCACGATGGCCAGCCCCAGCCCCGTCCCCCCCATCTCGCGCGACCTATGCGAATCCACCCGGTAGAACCGTTCCGTCAGGCGTGGCAGGTGGACCGGGTCGATCCCCTCGCCCTGATCGGCCACTTCGACCCGCACCGCCGGGCCACGCACCGTCTCTTCCAAGGTAAGCGTCACCCGGACCACCTGCCCCTCGGCCCCGTATTTCAGCGCGTTCTCGATCAGGTTGGTGAAGACCTGGGTCAACTGGTCGGTGTCCCCCGGGATCGTGACCGGATCGCCGGACAGCTCAACCCGGTCGCCGTTCCGTTCAGCCACCCCGCGCAGCGAGGAGATCACGCTTTCCAGAAGCCCGCGCACCTCGACCTGATCCTTTGGTCGAACCCGCTCTTCCGCCTCGACCCGTGAAAGATGCAGCAGGTCGCGCACCAGCCGGTTCATCCGCCCGGCCTCATGCTCCATGATCCCGAGGAACCGGTCGCGGGCGGCCGGGTCGTCGCGGGCGGCGTGGCGGAGGGTCTCGATAAAGCCGATCAGCGCGGTCAGGGGGGTGCGCAATTCATGGCTGACGTTGGCCACGAAATCGCGCCGCATCGCCCCGGCCTTTTCCGCCTCGCTGACATCGCGAAAGATGCACAGGACCCGGCCTTCACCCTGGGCCGAGACTGTGACCTGAAACAGTTGCTCTTGCCCGTCGCGGCGCATGGTCATCCGCGCCTCATGGACGCCCCCGATCCGGGCGGCGGCGCTGATCGCCTCAAGCACGGCCGGGGTGCGGACGGCGACGGCCGGGTTGCGCCCGACAATCCCGTCGCCCAGCCCGTCGCCCAGAAGGGCCAGCGCCTGGGCATTGCAGGCCATAACACGCTCTTCCCGCAGGACGACCATTGCGGGCATCGGAACCCCTTGCAGCAGACGGTGAATGGCGGCGTCATCCATGGCCTTGGGCCTTTCGCGTTAACGATTGTGTGAGGGGCTGGCCCCATGCGGTCTTGCCTTGCCAGAAAATCGCTGTAACTTCCAAGTTTCTGATGTGCTGTTGTTCTCTGCCGGTCTTTGTACGGAAAATTGGACTGCGCCTGCGGATGTTTCCTGGACACCCGTGACGCAGTGCCCTTCGATGCAAGAGGCACCAGAAACGACATGGTCAACGCGCTGAGGTGCCTTGTGGTCGGGATACCGAACGCGCAATTCTTGCACGGCAGCATCCGGCCGGAGGAAGCCGCCTCGATCGATTATGACGCCTTGGCCGATTACACCCCCTTGCCACCCAGCCTTGAACTGGTGGTAGCGCCCCTCTTCTGCACCGAGTTTGACGCGCTTGAGATGATCGAGGCTTTGGGAAGCCGGGGCTATCGCGGGCTTTTGCGGGTGGTGGCGCCAAAGCTGCCGAACCGTCAGGTCGTGCTGCGTGAACTGCGGTCGCATGCGGTGCGGCAAGGCATCACCCTTGAAATGGTCGAAGACAGCGACAGCCCCTGAACGGCAGGGCCGTGACCCATTGCCCCGCCCGCCCCCGATGATCTGCAATTTACCGGACCTGCAACCCGGCCTGAAAGCGGCGCGCGTTCTGGCGGTATCCCTCGGCCGAGGCCAAAAGCCGGGCCAGCCCCGCCGCGTCCAGCATGCGGACCACCTTGCCGGGGGCGCCCATCACCAGCGAGCCGTCGGGAATCTCCTTGCCTTCGGTTACAAGGGCACCTGCGCCGATCAGACAGCCGCGCCCGACCTTCGCACCGTTCAGCACGATGGCCCCCATGCCGATCAGGCTGCCAGCACCTATCGTGCAGCCGTGCAGCATTGCCTTGTGGCCGATGGTGCAATTGGCCCCGATCACCAGCGGATAGCCGATGTCGGTGTGCAGCACGCACCCCTCTTGCACGTTCGACCCTGCGCCCAAGCGGATCTCTTCATTGTCGCCGCGCAAGGTCGCGCCGAACCAGATTGAGGTTTCAGCCTCAAGCACCACACGGCCAATCAGGTTGGCGTCGGCGGCGACCCAGGCGGTAGGGTCGATCTGCGGGGCGATACCATCAAGGGCGTAGATCATCTGGCCGAAAACTCCTCATTCAACGCACGGACAAAGGCCGACAGGCGCGGCTGGCGTTCGCGGCGCAGACGCTCGGCGGTCAGGATCGCCTTCAGCTGGTCAAAGGTCTGGTCCAGATAGGTGTTCACCAGCACATAGTCATATTCCGCCCAATGGCTGATCTCATCGCGGCTTTTGGCCATGCGGCCTGCAATCACCGCCTCGCTGTCCTGAGCCCGGCCCCGCAGGCGGCGATCAAGTTCGGCGATGGTGGGCGGCAGGATGAAGACTGACACCACATCATCGCGCATGGCCTGGGCCACCTGCTGGCCACCCTGCCAGTCGATGTCAAAGACCGTATCGGTGCCCGCCTCCATCGCCGCCTGAACCGGGCCGCGCGGTGAGCCATAAAGGTTGCCGAACACCTCGGCATGTTCCAGCATCTCGCCCGAGGCGACCATGGCCTGAAACGTGGCACGATCCCGGAAAAAGTATTCGCGGCCCTCAACCTCGCCCGGGCGGGGGGCGCGGGTGGTTGCCGACACGGAAAAGCGCATCGTCGGGTCCCAGTCCATCAGTAAGCGCGACAGGGTGGATTTCCCCGCCCCGGATGGCGAGGAAAGGATCAGCAAAAGCCCGCGCCGAACCGAAGCTGAAGTCATCGCCTATTCCACATTCTGCACCTGCTCGCGCATCTGATCGATCACGGTTTTCAGGTCAAGGCCGATGCGCGTCAGTGCCAGAGATTGCGCCTTGGAACACAGGGTGTTCGCCTCGCGCATGAATTCCTGCATCAGGAAATCCAGCTTGCGGCCCATTGGCGCTGCGTCGGCCAGATGGGCGCGGGCGGCGGCGACATGGGCGGTCAGGCGGTCAAGCTCTTCGGTCACGTCGGTCTTGACGGCGATCAGCGCCAGTTCCTGCGCCAGCCTGCCCGGATCGGCGGCATCGGTTACCGCCAGAACGCGGGCAACGCTGTCGGCAAGGCCTTGCGCCTGCGCTGTGGCGCGCAGGGCGATCTCACCCTGCGCGGCATCGGTGAGGGCAGCTATGCGGTCGATCTGCGCCGCGATGACAGTGTGCAGCGCCGCACCTTCGGCGGCGCGCATGGCGGCGAAATCGGCCAGCAGGGCGGGAAGGTCCGCCAGCAGCGCCTGCCGCAGGGGGGTGGTATCCACCTCTTGCGCCTGGGCATCAAGGATGCCGCGCAGGGTCAGCACATCGGTGGCGCTGGGGGGTTGCAGGGTCACACCAGCCGCGCGCGCTGCTGCCTCGACCTGACCAAGCGCGGCAAGGGCGGCGGTCAGGTTGCCCGGGTTCAGCCGGAAAGCCGCAGCCTCACGCCCTTCATCCGCCGCCAGCTTCAGCGTCAGGCTGACATTGCCCCGCGTCACCGCCTTTTGCATCTCGGCCCGCACGGCCAGTTCCAGCCCATCGATCCAGTCGGGCAAGCGCAGGCGCAGGTCGAACCCCTTGCCGTTGACGCTGCGCAAATCCCAGGTCCAGCTTTGCCCTGCCCCCGCACCACGCCGCGCGGCAAAGCCAGTCATCGAGATCATGAAAGCCCTTTCAGACACCCCGGTCGGGCGCAGCATTTACCATTTGATTAGATTTTCGTCCGAATCTTCGTGATCGGCGGTAATGTAACTTCATGGCGTGACGGGGGTCAGGCTGCAAGGGCTGCACCAGTTGCAGCGGTGCGGAGGGTGCGATGGAACTGAAACTTGGTGAGCTTGCCCGCCTTATTTCCCGCCGCAGCGGGACCACGGCGCTTTTTACCGGACCAGCCCAGGTCCGCGCCTATTGGGAGGCGCTGCGTTTAGATGGCGGCATCCCCGACCGCACCCAGCTTGACCCGCGCGGCTTTGGCGGGGTTCTTGACCGGGTGTTTCTGGCCGAACGGATTGGCAAGGGTCTGGTGCAGGTACGCATCGCCGGATCGGCCCTGACCGAAGTCGCCGGGATGGACCTGCGGGGCCTGCCGCTGTCCTGCCTGTTTGCCGCCGAAGCCCGTGATCACCTTGCCGAGGCGCTGGAGCCGGTGACGACCGGCAGCACCATCGTTGAACTGGACCTTGGGGCCAACCGTGGGGGCCCCGGTGCGGTGGGGCGGCTGTTGCTTTTACCGCTGCAAGACGGGCCTGACCGGCGGCTGGTGCTGGGCTGCCTTGGTCTGGCGGATGGGCTGATCGGTCCCCGGTTGAAGCTGACGATCCTGCGCCAGCAGGAAGAGCGGGTGACCCCGGTTGAGGCCCCAAAACCCGTGGCCGCATCACAGCGCCGCACGCCCTATCTGACCCTGGTCCACGCCAACGATTGACTTGCACTCGACATGGAAAAGGGCGGCCCGGGGTGTCCCGCGCCGCCCTTTTGCATGCTTTGACAAGGTTTAGAACGCCACCCGCCGCGCGGCTTCGCGCTGCGAGGACAGCTCTTCGGCAACCAGAAACGCCAGTTCCAGTGACTGGCTGGCGTTCAGGCGCGGATCGCAAGCGGTGTGATAGCGGTCGGCCAGATTTTCGTCCGACACCGCGCGCAGACCACCGGTGCATTCGGTCACATCCTGCCCCGTCATCTCGAAATGCACGCCGCCGGGGACAGTGCCTTCGGCTTTGTGGATCGCAAAGAACTCTCGCACCTCGCGCAGAACGCTGTCAAAGGGCCGGGTCTTGTAGCCCGACGGCGACTTGATGGTGTTGCCATGCATCGGGTCGCAGGACCAGACGACATTCGCGCCTTCGGCCTGCACGGTCTTGATCAGGCGCGGCAAATGCTCGCCCACCTTACCCGCACCGAAACGGGCGATCAGGGTCAGACGGCCCGCCTCATTTTCAGGGTTCAGCTTGGCCATCAGCACTTTCAGGTCTTCGGCCGTCGTGGTCGGCCCGCATTTCAGACCAATCGGGTTCAAGACCCCCCGCGCGAATTCGACATGCGCGCCGTCAGGCTGACGGGTGCGGTCGCCGATCCAGATCATGTGACCCGAGCCTGCCACGTTCTGCCCGGTGATGCTGTCAACGCGGGCCAGAGCCTCTTCATACTCCAACAGCAGCGCCTCATGGCTGGTGTAGAAGTCCACGCGGGAAAGCTCGTTGGCGGTGTCCGAATTCACCCCGGCCGCATTCATGAAGTCCAAAGCGTCGGAAATCCGGTTCGCCATCTCGCGGTAGCGTTCGGCCTTGTCGTGTTCGGCAAAGCCAAGCGTCCAGCTGTGGACCCGGTGGATATCGGCAAAGCCGCCGGTGGAAAACGCGCGCAGCAGGTTCAGGCTGGCCGCCGCCTGGGTATAGGCCTGCAGCATCCGCTGCGGATCGGGGGTGCGGGCTTCGGGTGTCGCGTCAAAGCCGTTGATGATGTCACCCCGGTAGGACGGGTATTCAACGCCGCCGATCACCT
This sequence comes from Rhodobacterales bacterium, assembly GCA_038211355.1. GTDB lineage: Bacteria > Pseudomonadota > Alphaproteobacteria > Rhodobacterales > Rhodobacteraceae > Tabrizicola. The sequence goes on from JBBQVR010000020.1 coordinate 27,776, forward strand.
CGGTCGGGGCGGACCGCGGTTTTGCGAACTGGCCGGCCATCCGGCCCACCTTGATGACCGGAACCTTGGCCGCATAGGTCAGCACAACCGCCATCTGCAGCATAACGCGGAACGTGTCGCGGATGTTGTCGGCGCTGAATTCGGCAAAGCTTTCGGCGCAGTCACCGCCCTGCAGCAGGAAGGCCTTGCCCTCGGCCGCGAGCGCAAGTTGCTTTTTCAGCCGCCGCGCCTCACCGGCGAAAACCAGCGGCGGATACTTGGCCAGTTGCGCCTCAACCGCCGACAAAGCGGATTGATCGGGATACTCCGGCATCTGCACTCGCGGTTTTGCGCGCCATGCCGCTTTTGTCCATCCCTTGGTCATTGTCGTTCTCCGGGTGCCTAAGCCTGCAAACATGCAGATCGGCCAGCGGTATAGCCCTCCGTTTCCGCCTTGCAAAGAGCGATTGGGCGAAAACCGCATGGTTCGGCCCTTGCGGAGGGGCAGAATTTCGGTTTCGGTGGCATGCAAACGACATGAACAGGTCGCAGATATGACGCTCGCCCCGCGCAAGGCTACCCAGACCGTAAAAGCCGACGCGCCGCGTCGGTTTGTCTTTGTGCTTTTGGACAAGTTCACGATGATAAGCTTTGCTGGTGCTATCGAGCCTTTGCGCATCGCCAACCGCGTCTCGGGTGAGGCGCTTTACAGTTGGGTCCTTTGCGGCGAGGGCAGCGAGAAGTCCTGCTCAAATGGCGCCACCTTCCGGCTGGAGCTGGGTCTGGAAGAGATGGACCGCGAAGATACCATCCTTGTCTGCGGCGGTCTGGATATCCAGCGCACCACCACCAAGGGCGTGGTCAGCTGGCTGCGGCGCGAGGCGCGGCGCGGGGTCACCATCGGCGGCATCTGCACCGGCGGGCATGCGCTGGCCAAGGCGGGTCTTCTGGACGGCAAGAAGGCGACGATCCACTGGGAAAACCAGGACGGATTCGCCGAAGAGTTTGAGGATGTGAAACTGACAAAGTCGGTCTTCGTCATGGACGGCAACCGCTGGACGACGGCGGGGGGCATTTCCTCCATCGACCTGATGTTGAAGATCATCGCGGGCGACCATGGTGAGGATCTGGCCAATACCGTGGCCGATCAGATGATCTACTCCACGATCCGCACCGATCAGGACACCCAGCGCCTGTCGATCCCGACCCGCATTGGCGTGCGGCATCCAAAACTGTCCCAGGTCATCCAGATGATGGAAGGCAACATCGAAGACCCGATGTCGCCCGCCGACCTTGCCGAAGAGGTGGGCATGTCCACCCGCCAGCTGGAACGCCTGTTCCGCCGCTATCTGAACCGCAGCCCCAAGCGCTACTACATGGAACTGCGGCTGCAAAAGGCGCGCAACCTCTTGATGCAGACGGATATGAGTGTGATCAACGTGGCCCTTGCCTGCGGCTTTGCCTCACCCAGCCACTTCTCCAAATGCTACCGTAGCCATTACAACACCACCCCCTACCGCGAGCGCGGCACCCAAGGGATGCCGGGGGGCGTGCCGGTCAGGCTGTCGATCTAGGGCGCCATCCGGTAGGCCGCACCATTGGTCACCGACAGAAACCAGATCGACCCGTCCGGCGCTTCGACCACATCGCGCACCCGGCCGGTCTCAGCGCTGGCGATGCGTTCCTCGGCAAAGCCGGTGGCGCTGGGGGTGTCTGGATCAAGCCGCCCCAGAAAATCGCTGTTGAGCGAGCCAAACAGGATATCGCCCCGCCAGTCCGGGATCAGCGCGCCGGAATAGACCACCAGCCCCGACGGAGCGATAGAGGGGTCCCAATAGTGCAAGGGTTGCTCCATGCCATCTTGCGCCGACCCGACGCCGATCGGCGCGTCGTTGTAATTCACGCCGTAGCTGATCACAGGCCAGCCATAATTCCTGCCAGCCTCAGGCGCGTTCAATTCATCACCGCCTTGCGCGCCATGCTCGACGACCAGCAATCGCCCCGCAAGATCCAGCGTGGCGCCCTGCGGGTTGCGGTGACCAAGGCTGAAAAGCCCCGGCAAAGCGCCGTCCAGCACGGTAGCGGGGGTGCCGTCACGGTTGAGGTGGATGATCTTCCCTTCAGCCACCGCCATATCCTGCGCCTGCAGGCCGTCAGGGCCGGTGCCCCGGTCGCCAAGCGTCAGAAAGATCGTGCCATCCGTCGCCTCAACCATCCGTGCGCCGAAATGGCGGCCGCCGGACGCCCCCGGTGGCATTTCGAACAGTTCGGTGAACCCCTCCAGCGTCATGCCATCGGCTGACAGCCTGCCCTTGCCGATGGCCGTGCCCGACCCGCCGCCTTGCGCCTTGGCATAGGTTAGCCACACCTCACGCGAGGTGGCAAAGTCCCTCGGGATCAGCACATCCAGAAGACCGCCCTGCCCGTCCACCTCAATCTGCGGCAGGCCGGACAGGATCTGAGCCTCGGCCAGCGGTGCGGCAAAATGTTTCAGCTGACCGTCGCGTTCGGTGACAAGGAACGCGCCCTCCGGCAGAAAGGCGATGGCCCAAGGTTCAACCAGCCCTTCCGCGACCGGGGTGATTTGCAAGGCCCCGGCTGCGGTCGCGACCGTATCGGCAGCCCCCGCCACGCCAGCCCCAAAGGCCAGCGCCAAAAACCCTGTCCCAATCCGTTGCCCAACCTTGCGCATCCCACTCTCCATCTGTGCTTGGTCCTAGATAGGCACGCCCGTCCCTTGCGCCAATCACATCCCCTCACGCCCGCGTATTTGCCCCTGAAAAGGGCCTCTTTTTCTGTCGTCAAAGCGCTTTTCTTTTTGAATGTGGGCCACTAGGGTCTCCGGCAGGATTGCGATCCAATTTGGGAGATAAAAATGAAAAAACTGCTTCTTGCGACCGTAGCCTCTGCGGCTTTTGCGGGCGCTGCCTCGGCTGAGGAAGTCAAGCTGGGCATCTTCATCGGCTTTACCGGGCCGATTGAATCATTGACCGGCCACATGGCCGCAGCGGCTGACATGGCGATGGCTGAAGCTTCGGCTTCGGGCAAGTTCATGGACGGATCCACCGTCGTGGGCGTGCGCGCCGACAGCACCTGCGCCATCGACACCGCAGCCGGCACCGCTGCGGCGGAACGTCTGATCACCGCCGAAGGCATCAAGGGCATGATCGGCGGCGACTGTTCCGGCATCACCGGCGCTGTGCTGCAAAACGTGGCGCGTCCGAACGGGATGGTCATGATCTCGCCCTCGGCCACCTCACCTGCGCTGACCACGGCAGACGATGATGGCCTGTTCTTCCGCACCGCACCTTCGGATGCGCGCGAAGGCGAAGTGATGGCTGACATCCTGACCGAAAAGGGCATCAAGTCCATCGCGCTGACCTATACCAACAACGACTATGGCAAGGGTCTGGCCGAGGCGATTGCATCGGCCTTCACCGCCAAGGGTGGCACGATCACGATCAACGCCGCCCACGAAGACGGCAAGGCCGACTATTCGGCCGAAGTCGCAGCGCTGGCCTCGGCCGGCGGGGACCTTCTGGTCGTCGCGGGGTACCTTGATCAGGGCGGCAAGGGCATCATCCAGGCCTCGCTTGACAGCGGTGCCTTCAGCCAGTTCGGTCTGCCCGGCGGCATGGTGGGCGACAGCCTACCCGCAGCCATTGGCCCTGCGCTGGACGGGTCCTATGGCCAGGTTGCGCAGTCTGACTCTGCCGGTGCAGCGATCCTGACCGAAATGGGCAAGACCGCAGCCACGCCGTTCGACGCCACCTCGCCCTACTCGATGGAATCGTATGACGCCGCTGCGCTGTTCATCCTTGCGATGCAGGCTGCCGGGTCGACCGATCCGCAGGTCTACAAGGACAAGATCCTTGAAATCGCGAACGGCCCTGCTGACGGGTCGGGCGTGAAGATCCTGCCGGGCGAGATTGCCAAGGGGTTGGAGCTGATCGCCGCCGGCACCGCCATCGACTATGATGGTGCCTCGGGTGTGACGCTGATCGGTCCGGGCGAAAGCGCTGGCCGTTACAAGCAGTTTGAGGTCAAGGGCGGCGTCTACGAAACCGTCACCTTCCGCTGATCCCTGTTTGCGGTTGACAGAAACCAACGGCCCGGGCATCCCCCGGGCCGTTGCACTAGGGCACCCGCCCGCCTGGGGAAACTCAGTGGCAGAGGTGGGGCTTTTGGGGGAAATGGATGATCGTAGTCGAAGACCTTCACCGGCATTTCGGCGGCTTTCGCGCCGTTGACGGGGCGTCGCTGACCATCAAGACCGGGTCGATCACCGGCTTGATCGGGCCGAATGGTGCGGGGAAAACCACACTCTTCAACGTCATCGCCGGGCGTCTGCCGCCGACCAGTGGCCGCGTGCTGATGGACGGGGAAGATATCACCGGGCTGCCGCCGCATGTGCTGTTTCACAAGGGCCTTTTGCGCACCTTTCAGATCGCGCATGAGTTCGGGTCGATGACCGTGCGCGAGAACCTGATGATGGTCCCGGCCAACCAGTCGGGTGAGACGCTGTGGAACACCTGGTTCAACCGCAGCCGCGTCGCCGAGGAAGAGGCCCGCATCCGCGCAAAGGCCGAT
>JBBQVR010000021.1:0-31839 GCA_038211355.1 Rhodobacterales bacterium
GTGGCTATTCCGACAGCGTCCGCGCCGATCTGGCCGCGATGGGCCATCAGGTCATCATTCCCGACATTCCCGTTGGCGGCGCGCAGGCCATCCTTTTGCAGGATGACATCCTGATCGGCGCCTCCGACCCGCGCAAGGACGGCTGTGCCCTTGGTTACTGAGATCGACTATTCTGCCATCACTGCCGCGATCCGCGCCCTGACTGAAGGTGAGACGGATACCGTCGCCCTTATGGCCACCGTGGTTTGCGAGGTTCATCACGCCCACCCCTTTGCTGACTGGACCGGGTTCTACCGCGTCACCGGACCAGAGATGCTGAAGATCGGCCCCTATCAGGGCGGCCATGGCTGCCTTGTCATTCCATTTTCAAGGGGCGTCTGTGGGGCCGCCGCCCGCACTGGCCAGGTACAGAACGTCCCCGATGTGGATGCGTTCCCCGGCCATATCGCCTGTGCGTCCAGTACGAAATCCGAACTCGTCCTCCCGGTCTGGAACGGCCAGGGCCAGCTTCTCGGCGTCCTTGACCTTGACAGCGACACCCCAGCTGCCTTCACCAAGGCAGATGAAGCTTGGCTCACCCCCCTCCTTGCCGGGGTGTTCAAGGACGCGAGCTGAACAGTTCGATTTAAATTGTCCCTCCTTTCTGCAATAATATCCCACGGGGGTCCGGGGGGTGTGACCCCCCCGGCGGCAACCACAGGAACCACCAGATGACCGATATCACCCTCCTCGACGGCGGCATGGGCCAGGAACTGGTCACCCGCTCTGGCGATGACCCCACCCCCCTCTGGGCGACCCGCGTCATGCTGGACCATCCCGGCCTTGTGCGTGAGATTCATGCCGACTACTTCGCCGCCGGGGCCACCATCGCCACCACCAACACCTACGCCATCCACCATGACCGGCTGGAGCGTGTAGACCTTGATACGATGTTCCACGCCCTCCACCTCCGCGCCTTGGCTGAGGCGCATGAGGCCCGCGCAACCCATGGGTCAGGTCGTATCGCAGGTTCGCTTGGCCCCTTGCAGGCCAGCTACCGCCCCGATCTGACCGAGCCCGTGACCGACGCCGCCCCGAAATACGCCGAGATTGCCAGCCTTCTTGGTCCGCATGTTGATCTGATCCTGATCGAAACCGCAGCCTCGATTGAGGCCGCCGAAGGGGCTGTCATCGGTGCTCAGGCAGCGGGGAAACCGGTCTGGCTGTCGATCTCGGTCGATGATCGTGACGGCACCAAGCTTCGCTCTGGCGAAGCCGTTGCTGATCTGCAGCGCCTGCTGCATTTCCCCATCGACGCCCTTCTGGCCAACTGCTCTGTGCCCGAAGCGATGGCTGCTGCGCTGGCCGAACTGAAGCCGTTGGGCAAGCCCTTCGGCGCTTATGCCAACGGCTTTACCCACATCTCGGGCAACTTCCTCAAAGACGCGCCGACAGTGCGCGAGCTTACCCACCGCCACGACCTTACGCCCGAGAAATACGCAGATTTCGCAATGGCTTGGGTCGGATTGGGTGCCACCATCGTCGGCGGCTGCTGTGAGGTGGGCCCCGCCCATATCCGTCACCTGCGCGACCGCCTGACGGCGGAAGGCCACCGCATTGTCTAGGCCGTCCATGTCCAGACCAACCGCGTCTAGGCCAACCGAGTCTGGCCCTTCGCTGATCCCGGATTTCGCCTATGATCCGCCGGACACGCCGCTGCACTTCCTGCATGAAGACGCGCAGCTTCTGGTCATGGACAAGCCCGCCGGCCTGCTCTCTGTTCCCGGCAAGCTGCCGAACCGGCAGGATTGCCTGCTGACCCGCCTGCAAGCTGCCCGCTGGGATGCGCTTTTGGTCCACCGGCTGGATTGTGACACCTCGGGCGTGATCCTTTTTGCCCGCACCAAACAGGCGCAAGGGTTTCTTGGGCAGGAATTCGAACAACGCCGCGCGCAAAAGACCTACATCGCCCGCCTTCATGGCCAACTGGCCGAAGACAGCGGCACGGTTGACCTTCCTCTTGGCAGCGACTGGGACTACCGCCCCCGCCAGAAGGTGACGCCGGACGGCAAGGTCGCCCAGACCGACTGGCAAGTGATCGACCGCACCGCGACGGAAACGCGGGTGCGCCTGACCCCCCATACCGGTCGCAGCCACCAGCTGCGTGTCCACATGCTGGCCCTGGGGCATGCCATCGTGGGTGACCAGATCTACGCCCCTGAGTCGTCACGCCAATACCCACGCCTGATGCTGCATGCCGAGACGCTGTCGCTGCACCATCCCGCGACCAGCGCCCGCGTCAGCTTTACCGCCCCCGCGCCGTTCTGATCTTCGCAGATCCTTTACAGATTGGGTGCTTAAGTGCCGTCATCTGGCAAACGGGGCGCCCATGCTTGCGACGATCTTCACCTTTCGCTACGCGCTGGTCACCTGGCCTGCGTTCCTGGCGCTGGCCCTGGTTGGGCTGCTTGCCACCTTTCCGGGGCAAACCTGGTGGGCGCTGCCCCTTGCCACCCTTTGCCTGTCGCTTGTGGCTCTTGGCGTGCATGATCTGACCCAGACCCGCCACGCGGTTCTGCGCAACTATCCGGTGGCCGCCCACCTGCGGTTCTTGCTGGAATCCATCCGCCCCGAGATGCGGCAGTATTTCTTTGAGGGAGAGAAGGACGGCGCCCCCTTCCCCCGCGACAAGCGCGCCATCGTCTACCAACGGGCCAAGCGTGACCTTGATAAACGGCCCTTCGGCACGATGCATGACGTGTATCAAGAGCAATATGAATGGCTCCACCATTCCATCGCGCCGCACGCCACCTTGCCGCATCAGGCGATGCGCACGCTTGTCGGGGCCGCCACCGCGCAGCCCTATTCCGCCAGCCTGTTGAACATCTCGGCGATGAGCTATGGGGCGCTGTCCGCCAATGCCATCCGCGCGCTGAACAAGGGCGCGCAGGCCGGTGGCTTCTTCCATGACACGGGTGAGGGGGGCGTTTCCCCCTACCACCGCGAATTCGGGGGCGATCTGGTCTGGGAAATCGGCTCGGGCTACTTCGGCGCGCGGGCGGCGGATGGTCGTTTTGACCCCGCGCGGTTCGCTGACACCGCCGCCGATCCGCAGATCAAAATGGTGGAACTGAAACTGTCGCAGGGGGCAAAGCCCGGCCACGGCGGCGTGCTTCCTGCCGCCAAGGTCACGGAGGAGATTGCGCGTATCCGCGGCGTGCCGATGGGGCAGGACTGCAATTCCCCGCCAATGCATTCCTGCTTTTCCACCCCGATCGAACTGATGGAATTCATCGCAAGAATGCGCGCGCTTTCTGGCGGCAAGCCAGCAGGGTTCAAACTGTGCATCGGCCACCCGTGGGAATTCATGGCCATCTGCAAGGCAATGCTGGCCACGGGCATCACGCCCGATTTCATCGTGGTCGACGGGAAAGAGGGCGGCACTGGCGCTGCTCCGTTGGAATTCATGGATCACGTTGGCATGCCCCTGCGCGATGGCCTTAGTCTGGTCCACAATGCGCTGGTCGGCATTGGCCTGCGGGACCGAATTCGCATTGGCGCAAGCGGCAAGATCACCTCGGCCTTCGACATGGCCCGCGTGCTGGCATTGGGGGCTGACTGGTGCAACGCCGCGCGCGGCTTCATGTTCGCGGTCGGCTGCATTCAGGCGCAGTCCTGTCACACCGGCGCTTGCCCGACCGGGGTCGCGACGCAGGACCCGCTAAGACAACGCGCCATCGTGGTGCCGGACAAGGCAGACCGGGTGGCCAGCTTTCACCGCAACACCCTGCACGCGCTGGCCGAACTGGTTGCTGCCGCCGGCCTCTCCCATCCGGCGGACCTGAGGCCGCACCATTTCCTGCGCCGCGCATCGTCGGACAGGGTCATTTCGTTGGCCGAACAGTATGAGCAGGTGATGCCCGGCCAGCTGATCGCTGACCCGGCCTCTTCCCCCCGGTTCGCTGAAGCCTGGGCGCTGGCAAGCGCCCACAGCTTTGCCCGGACGGATGCGCTATTCGGCCGCGATATCCTGCGATCCGTCCCAGCCTGAGATGGCCTTGACCTCAAGGAACTCTTCAATCCCCCAGACGCCGCCCTCACGCGCGCGCCCGCTGGACTTGACCCCGCCAAAAGGCGCACCGGCCCCGCGTGACTTGCCGTTCATTTCCACCATCCCCGCGCGCAACCCGCGCGCAAGCCGGTTGCGCCGCGCGCCGTCCTGGCTTTGGACATAGTTGGTCAACCCGTAGGGCGTGTCATTGGCGATCTGCACCGCTTCGGCCTCGGTCTCAAACGCGATCATGCACATCACCGGGCCAAAGATTTCCTCACGCTCGATGGTCATGCCGGGGGTGACATCGGCAAAGATCGTCGGGCGGACATAGTAGCCTTTGTTCATGCCTTCCGGCAAACCAAGCCCCCCGGCCACCAGCCGCGCGCCCTCATCAATACCCTTCTGAATGTAGCCCTGAATCTGGTCCCACTGGCGCTTGTTCACCACGGGGCCGATGTGGCCGCCCGGTAGGCTGGCTGGACCAACCTTGATCGAATTCGCCACCTCGGCCGCGATTTCCACGGCCCGGTCGTAGAACCCGCGTTCCACCAGCATCCGGCTGGGCGCGTTGCACGACTGGCCTGAGTTGTTCATCATATGCCGCACGCCACGCTCTACCGCGCGGGCATCGGCGTCGGCAAAGACCAGATTTGCGCCTTTTCCGCCAAGCTCCAGCGTCACCCGCTTCAGCGTCTGCGCGGCGGCAACGGAAATCGCCCGTCCCGCGCGGGTGGACCCGGTAAAGCTGATCATCTCGACATCCGGGTGGCTGGACAGCGTGGTGCCGACCCCGGGGCCGTCACCGTTCACCAGGTTGAACACGCCTGCCGGCACGCCCGCATCATGGCAGAATTCAGCGAACAGCATGCTGGAAAGGGGCGATTCTTCGGACGGTTTCAGCACGCAGGTGCAGCCCGCCAAAAGTGCGGGGATCACCTTCAGCGTGACCTGGTTCATCGGCCAGTTCCACGGCGTGATCAGCCCGACCACGCCAATCGGCTCCAGCGCAATGCGGGTATCCGGGGCATGGGGGCCAAGCGGCCTGATCCACTCAATGTGGTCAAAGGCCGTGAGGAAGTTTTTCAGATGCCAGGGCAGACATTCGGCCTGATCGTCGCGGCTCATGTCGATAGGCGCGCCCATTTCAAGGCTGATGGCATAGGCCATTTCCTCTTTGCGCAGGTAGTACTGCGCAAGGATGCCTTCCACCACGCGGCGGCGCTCAGTTGGCGGGGTTGCGGCCCAGGCCGGGAAGGCGGCCTTGGCGGCGGCGATGGCGGTGTTGGTGTCCGCCTCGCTGCCAAGCGAGATGATGGCGCAGGCATCCTCGGTCGAGGGGTCAATGACGGGGCAATCGCGTGCGACCTTCGGGGCAACCCAGGCCCCGTTGATATAGAATTCGCGCTTGGTGATCATGGCCTGCGGCCTCCGACTGGCTGGGGATTTGATCATATTCTGACAGGCTGCGGGCGACGGGGCAAGGCCTTAGGCCGAAGGTGGGGTCAACGGTCTTACCATGGTGGTTGAGGCTGCAAATCCAAAGAGATGGCGTAAAAGCCCCATCTCCTCGGTCCTGGTGGCAACAAAGCCTTGCCGTTCGTACAAGGCGCGCGCCCGCCAGTTTGCGTCAATCACGTCCAGCCGGATCGACCGGTAGCCCCGCGCGCCCGCCTCATCATACAGCGCCGAGAGGAGGAGGGTGCCGATCCCCTTTCCCCGATGCGCCCGCGTCACACAGATGCCGTCGACAAGGAACCGGTCATTGTCCACCTCGCGGTTCAGCGTCCAGAGAAGCCAGCCCCGCCACCGCCCGCCAATCGGGCCATAGATCGCGATCAGATCAGCCCAGCGGCCGCCCGCAAAACTGCCGGTGTTGGTCTTGAACCCTGCCACCCCGATCAGCGCGCCGGTATCGTCCAGCGCGGCAAGGCACAGCTCAGCGCGGATCACCCGTTCAAAGAACGCCAGCGCGCGGCGTTCGGGGCCCAGCACCCGCCCCAGCTTGCCGCCGAATGCCTCCCAGTAGATCCGGGCGGCCTGTGGGCGCAGGTGGGCATGCAGGCCGGAAAAGATCGTCACCCCCATGTCAGCGCCTCGGTCAAAAGGGGGGCGTGGCCGGCACCCAGGATCCACCCCTCCTCGGCCGCAATGGGCGGGGTGGACATCAGGGGGTAAAGGCGGTCCAGCCGCGACAGATTGAACAACGCGCGGGCCAGAAGGCGCACCTGCGCGCGGTCGGGAATTGGATCGGCGGCGCTGGCAACGGCAGCGGCGAGGAGCGAGGGGTAAACCTCAGCCAGTGTCAGATTGCGCGGGGCCTCGAACGGCCAGATGGCTGCATCAAAGCTTTGGGCCAGCCGGTGGACGACCGGTATCCCCAGCAGCGCCTGTGACCCGACAGACCCCGCGCCAAGCAGCTGCCAGACCGGTTTAGCGGGGGGGTTTTCCCGCTCGACCTGCCGCTTTTCGGCCAGACCAAGGGCCGCGTAGTCCACGGTTTTGAGCGAGGGCAGATCTGGCATCGGCCTTGTGTTGGGGCACCCCCAGAACGGCCCCGAAGGCCCGCCAAGCTGGCGGTTGATGCTGGCGGCAACCTCAAACCGGTTGTTCGCATTATCGGGGGCATCGGTGATGTGACCGGCCAGCCAGCCATGTAGGGCGCGGGCGCTGTCCTGTCCGGTCAGGTGGCGGGCAAGGCCTGCGGGATAGCCCATCGGAAAGTCAAACCCGACCAGCTGCCGCCCGCCCTCGGCCAAGGCCTGGCGCAGCATGGCCTCAGCCTCAAACCGGGTGCGGCAATAGACCTGATCCGCCTGACCGTCGGTCTGCATGCCAATCCAGATCGCATCCTTGCTTGCACGGGCCGGGCTGCGGGCGGCGCGACCAGACCAGTCGACCACGATCACCCGGTCAAACTGCAAGGCCCACCTCCGCCAGGATGAAATCGGCCACCGCGGCGGTGTCGTTCAGGTCCAGTACCGGCACCGGCAACGACAGCCTTGCATCGGTGGCGACGGCGCGCACCAAGGGGTCGCCGGGCTGGATCAGGGGCTGGCCGGTCGCATCGCGCCACACCTCAACCTTGCGGTGCGTGTCGCGCTTGTAGCCTTCGACCAGCACCAGATCGACCGGGGCAAGGCGGGCCAGGATCGCGGCAAGGTCAGGTTCCGGCCCGCGATGTTCGACCATCAGGGCAAAGCGGTCGGCTGAGGCAAGGACCACCTCACGCGCGCCAGCCTGACGGTGGCGGAAGGTGTCCTTGCCGGGCTGGTCAAGGTCCACCGCATGATGGACATGCTTGATGGTCGAGACGGAAAAGCCCCGCCCGGTGATATCGGCCACCAGACGTTCCATCAGGCTGGTCTTGCCCGAGTTCTTCCAGCCGATCACGCCATAAACCCTCATGACACGGCCTTCAAAAGCGCCTCTGCGGTGGCAAGGTCTTCGGGGGTGTTCAGGTTCAGAAAGGCACGGGGATCAGCAAAGTCGGCATGGGTGGCGTGGTGGGCATCGGTGAAGCGTGTCACCTTGGCACCGCCTTCGGCCAGAAACGCCTGTAGCGCCGGGGCAAGCGTGACCGGCCACAACGCGGTTGCCGGGTGGTCACCGTCCGTGGTGCGGGCGATGGCAAGACCGTGGGGCGAAGCCTCGGCCGCCAACATTAGCTGCGGCACCAGATCACCCGGCAGAAAGGGCGAGTCCACGGGGGTAGATACCAGATGCGAGGCCCCAAGGCTGGCGGCCCGCACCAGCGCGGCATGGATGCCGGACAGGGGGCCTTGCGAAACGGGGCCTTGCGAGAGGGGGTCTTGAGGTGTGGCATCCGGCACCACCGGGCAGCCGAACCCGGCAAAGCGGGCGGGGTCACCGTTGGCCGAGATCAGCACGCGATCAACCTGCGGCTCAAGCCGGTCAAGGACATGCGCCAGAAGCGGCCGTCCAGCCAAGGGCAGCAGGGCCTTGTCGGCCCCGCCCATCCGCCTGGCTTGTCCGCCTGCAAGGATGACGCCGAAGATGCGCAAGCTGGAGCCCTTCCGAAAACCGCGATCAGAACCGTGACCCTAGAGGATCACCCCGGTCGCGCAAGCCCCGGTCCGTGCAACGTGCTGCCGGGTATTGGGATCAAAAAACGTGCTGACGGATTTGGGCCCGGCGCGACCCGATCATTCCAGTGGGTCACCATTGGCCTGCACCAAAAGGACGCCGTGGTTGCTGTCATCATCATCGTCGGTGATCTTGCGGGTTGCCACACCCTGCAATTCGCCAAAAGCATCCGACAGCTTTTTCGGATACCAGGTTGAGGGCATGCTTTCGAACCCCGGCACGCCGCGCAGGATCGAAGATGTCGCGGCCGTGCACATCGCCTTGGGCACCGCTCCGTAATCCTTGACCCGTTGCAGGACCAGTTCGGCCACCTCGGGGGACACAAAGACCTTTTGCTCGATCACGTCATAGGTCTTGCGGGCGTGGTAATCGACGTAGAAGGCGGTGGCGCGGTCGGTCATCCCGAAATGAACGTCGTTGCGCTCTGGCAGGCGGGGGTGCGTCCAGGTGCCAGCGGGGTCGAAGATCAGGCGTTCCGACCCGTTCACCAGAATCGCCGAATGCGCGCCCGAGCCGGATGCTTTGTTCACCACGGTATAAAGCGTGACGTAGTTTGGCGGCCCGGCGACAAAGCGCGCGGCCTGAACCTGCTCTTCCGGGGCCCATTTCGATTCGGCCCCACAGGCGGCCAGCCCCAGAAGGGCCACGAGACTGATGATCAGGCGCAGCATGGGACCCCCGGAAGACGTGCAGTTCAGCTGTTCACAAGGCCCATGAAGATCAGGACGACGATGGCGATGCAAGCCACCCAGATCGACAGGCGGATGAACCCGGCGAAGGTCTTTTCCTGGTCGCGGATGTTCATCTCGCCGTGATTGTGTTCGCTGTCATGGTCGGCCATGGCGTTCCCTTTTGTCTGATTTTCCTGCCCAATAGCCTATTCGCGCAAGCCTGTCACGGGGGTGCAGGGCCACAGGATGCGGTTACGCCTGCCATTCCCACGCGCCCGATGCCGCAAGCTGGCGCGACACCAGCCCACGGCCAAGCAGGCAGTTGAGGTGGGCAATCGCCTCGACAAGGGCAAGACCATGCTCTGCCGGGCCAATCTCGCGTTTGAAGAGCGGGGGAAAGCACTGGGTGGCGGTTCGTGGGGTTTTCAGATGGTCAGCCAAGCGGACCAGCGCGCTTTCGTGGTTGTCGATCATCTGGCCCAGCCGAAAGGGCAGGCCGGTGAAAGGTATCTTGTGGCCGGGCAGGATCAGCTGGTCATCGCGAGCATGGGCCAGAAAGGCCGCGCAACTGTCCAGCCAGTCGGTCAGCGGGTCGGCGTCGGGTTCGGTCGGGTAGACGCCGATGTTGGCGGAAATGCCCGGCAAAAGCTGGTCACCGCCAAGGATGATTCCGTCATCTGACCACAGGGTGGCATGATCGGGTGCGTGGCCGTGACCGATGCGGATGGTCCACTGTCGGTTGGCTATGGCCAGCGTCTGCCCTTCGGTCAGCCGGGTAAAGCCCAGCGGCATCGGGTCAACGATATCGGCAAAGTTGAAGGGGCGCTCATTGGCCTTCTGGGCAAGCGCGGCTTCGGTCAGGCCAGCGCGGCGGTAGAAGGTGATGCCTTCGGCCGTGGGGCGGTCCTGCACGTCCAGTGTCAGCATCCGGGCATAAAGCCAGGCGGTGCGGGTGGCCAGAAGCTGCGCACCCCGCGACTGGAACCAGCCGGCAAGGCCAACATGGTCGGGGTGGTGATGGGTCAGGATCACACGGGTAACGGGTTTGCCTTGCAGAGGGCCGGTCAGCAGCCCCTCCCAGATGGCCTTTGACCGTTTGGAGGACAGCCCGGCGTCAATGATCGTCCAGCCGGGGCCATCGTCCAGCGCGTAGATGTTCACATGGTCCAGCGCCATTGGCAGCGGCAGGCGCAGCCACAGGATGCCGGGCGCCACCTCAACCGCCCCGCCTTCGGCAGGCGGGGTGTCGAACGGGTAGCGGATGGCATCTGTCACGCGGCAAGGTCCCCCGGCGTCAGGGCGTAAAGCCCGGCTGCACCTTCGCGCGCCTGGGCAAAAAGCGCCAGATGCTCCGGCATCAAACGCCGGATCATCACGCGGGCCAGGGGCTCGCGCGCCGGATCAGCAACGGCAGCCTGTAGGTGCGCATGGCCGCCAAGGATGCGGGCAAAGCCGCGAAGGTAAGGAACTGCCCCGGCAAACCGGTCATTCAGCGGCTGCGAAAGCAGGGTTTCCGTCGCCTCGCGCAGCGCTTTGGACGCCTGCCAGACATCGCTTGCAAGGTCAGGCAAGGTGGCGCGGGCGGCCTCGGCGTCGCGCTGAACCTCATCAATCAGGCGAAAGGCGGCCTTGCCCTCATCGGCCATCTTGCGGGCCACAAGGTCCATGGCCTGAATGCCGTTGGTGCCTTCGTAGATCGTGGTGATCCGCACGTCCCGCAGAAACTGTGCGGCGCCGGTTTCCTCGACAAATCCCATGCCGCCGTGGATCTGGATGCCAAGATCCGCCACCTCGCAGCCGATATCGGTGCCGTGGGCCTTGGCAATGGGCGTCAGAAGGGCCGCCCGCGCCTGCCAGTCGCCGCTGCCGGTGGCGGTGGCCATGTCGACAGCAACGGCACAGGACAGGGCGATGGTGCGGGCGGCGAACACCTCGGCCCGCATGACGGCCAGCATCCGGCGCACATCGGCATGGTCGAGGATCGCCCCATCGGCAGACAGGGGCGTGGCCCCCTGATGGCGGTCGGCGGCGTAGGCAAGCGCATGTTGCAACGCGGCCTCGGCCACGCCAACCCCTTGCACGGCCACGGCAAGACGGGCGTTGTTCATCATGGTGAACATCGCGGCCATGCCCTTGTGCGCCTCGCCCACCAGCCAGCCGGTGGCCCCATCATACTGCATCACGCAGGTCGGGCTGCCGTGGATGCCCAGCTTGTGTTCAAGGCTGACCACCCGCAGGTTGTTGCGCAGACCGGGGTTGCCGGCGGCATCGGGAATGAACTTCGGCACCATGAACAGGCTGATGCCGCGTGTCCCTTCGGCCGCGTCTGGCAGGCGGGCAAGGACCAGATGGCAGACGTTCGACACCAGATCACTGTCGCCCCAGGTGATGTAAATCTTCTGCCCGGTGACCCGGTAGGTCCCGTCGCCATTCGGTTCGGCCTTCGTGCGCAGCGCGCCCACATCGCTGCCCGCCTGCGGTTCGGTCAGGTTCATCGTGCCCGACCATTCGCCCGAGGTCAGCTTTGGCAGATACAGCGCCTTGATCGCATCGCTTGCATGATGCTCTAGCGCTTCGATCTGGCCTTTGGTCAGCACGGGTTTCAGGTTCAGGGCAAGGCAGGCGCCCGACATCATCTCATCCACCGCAAGGGCAAGGGTGAAGGGCAGGCCCATCCCGCCATACGCGGGGCTTGCCGCCATGCCGACCCACCCGCCCGAGGCGATGGCGTGATACCCTTCGGCAAAGCCGGGGGCAGACACAACCGCCCCGTTTTCCAGCCGCGCGGGGTGCTTGTCGCCCGCACGGTTCAGGGGGGCGATGATGTCGGTTGCGATCCGCCCCGCCTCGGCCAGGATCGCTTGGGCCATGTCCGGTGTGGCCTCGGCAAAGCGGGGGGTTGCGGTGACCCGGTCGAACCCTACGACGTGCTGCAGGATAAAGCGGATGTCCTTGACCGGGGCGCGGTAGGGCATGGGGGGCTCCTGTGGAAGGCTTGGCAAAACGGGGGGGGTGCCGTAAGGACGGCCCCTTGGGGGAACGCTACCCCTTTCATGCCGCCCTTCAAGCTGGACGCTGCGTCAGACGCCCATGACCCGCACCCTTCCCCCAGATGCCGCCGGAATTGCCGAGGCTGCAAGGCTTTTGGCCGCAGGTGACCTTGTCGCCTTCCCGACCGAGACGGTTTATGGCCTTGGCGGCGACGCGCGGTCTGACCGCGCCGTAGCGCGCATCTATGCGGCGAAGGGTCGGCCCAGTTTCAACCCGCTGATCGTGCATCTGCCAGACCTTGCGATGGTTGAGGCGGTGGCCCTGGTCGGTCCGAACGCCCGGCAACTGGCGCAGGCTTTCTGGCCGGGGCCGCTGACGCTGGTCCTGCCTTTGCGCGCGGGTGCCGGAATTTCGCCGCTGGTGACGGCGGGGCTGGCAACGGTGGCCGTGCGGGTGCCCGCGCATCCCTTGGCGCAAGCGGTGCTGCGGGCGTTCGGCGGGCCGGTCGCAGCGCCATCTGCCAACCCTTCGGGCCGGGTGTCGCCGACGCGGGCAGATCATGTGCTGGATGGGCTTTCGGGCCGCATCGCCGCCGTGCTGGACGGTGGACCCTGCGCCGTGGGGCTGGAATCCACCATCGTGCTGGCTGATCCGAAGCCGCTGCTGTTGCGCCCCGGTGGTATCGCGGTTGAGGCGTTGGAGGCCACGCTGGCCCAACCCCTCGCGCTGGCGGGCGATGGGGTGAAGCCCACAGCACCCGGCCAGCTTGCCTCACACTACGCGCCAGAAGCGCGGGTCCGGCTTGGGGTAACGCAGGCGCAGGTGGGTGAGGTGCTGGTGGGCTTTGGCCCGGTGCATGGCGCGCTGACCCTGTCGGCCACCGGCGATCTGATTGAGGCAGCCACCCGCCTGTTCCAGACCCTGCGTGAGGCTGACCGGCTGGCAGGCCCCGGCGGCCGCATCGCCTTTGCGCCGATCCCGGAAGCCGGCCTTGGCCGCGCGATCAATGACCGGCTGCGCCGGGCCGCCGCCCCGCGTTAGGCGCGCGCGGGCTGGACCAGACCGCGCTGCACGGCCGGGCGGGCAAGGAACCGGTCCAGATAGGCGGGGACGTGTTTCAGCTGGCCCCAACCGGCGATATCCCCCGCCTGATAGAAATCGCGCAGCGTCCGCAGCCAGGGTCCAATCGCGATATCGGCGATGGAATAGTCGCCCACGATCCAATCCTTGTCCGCCAATGCCGCATCCAGCACCTTCAAAAGCCGCTCGGTCTCGGCACGGTAGCGTTCCTTGGGGCGGGGGTCAGCAACCTCTTTCCCGGCGAAGTGGTGGAAGAAACCCAGCTGGCCGAACATCGGCCCCAACCCGCCCATCTGGAACATCAGCCACTGGATCGTCTCCCAGCGTTTGCCTTCGGGGATCAGCTTGCCAGACTTTTCCGCCAGATACAGCAGGATCGCGCCGCTTTCGAACAGGGCCAGCGGCTGCCCGCCCGGCCCCATCGGATCAATGATCGCGGGGATCTTGTTGTTGGGGTTCAGACTAAGGAATTCCGGGCTGGTCTGGTCGTTCTTGCCAAAGTCGATCAGGTGCGCATCGTAGGGCAACCCCATCTCCTCCAGCGCGATCGAGACTTTCACGCCGTTCGGCGTGGGCAGCGAATACAGCTGGATCGCCGTCGCATCGCGCGGCGGCCAGCGGTGCGTGATCGGATAGTCGCCAAGGTGGGTCAAGACCTGCTCCTTCATGCGGGATGGGCCAAGCTTAGGCGAAAATTCCCCGTTCGGAAGCGCGTTAACCTGTGCGATAGTTCCTGCAGGCCTGTGCGCCTGTGCGATCAAGCAGCCCCCGATCAAGGTGGGCGACAAAGAGGGAACCGTGTAATGTTAAACGAATTCAAGACGTTCATCGCAAAAGGCAACGTGATGGACCTGGCCGTCGGTATCATCATCGGCGCTGCGTTTACGGCGATCGTCAGCAGCCTGGTTGGCGATCTGATCAATCCGATCATCGGCCTTATCCTGGGCGGCGTGAACTTTTCGGACATGTTCGTCGACCTGTCGGGAACCAATCCGGTGTCGATGGCTGCCGCCAAGGAATCAGGCGCAGCGGTGTTCGCTTATGGTGCTTTCGTCACGGCGCTGATCAACTTTCTGATCATTGCCTGGGTGGTGTTCCTTCTGGTGAAGGCGATGAACAGGATCATGCCAAAGAAGGCCGAGGCACCCGCAGCCCCCGCCGGCCCAACCGAGGTGGACCTGTTGAAGGACATTCTGGCCGCTCTGCAAAAGTAAGGCGCGATTTGCCCTGAAAGTGGCCCGCAAGATCAGCCTTGCGGGCCGCTTTCCGTTTCACGCGGACAGAGCCGTGCGGCGGGGCCGCAGATACCAGTACCACATCCGATAGGCCCATAGCGCCAGCAGCGGCCCGAAATGCACAATGGCCGGGGGCCAGCTGCCCCAGTTGTGCAGCGCGGCCCAGTGGATCAGCACCAGCACGGCCGCCGGATAGGCCAGCCGCTGCAAGACCTTCCACCACGCATGAAGCCAGCGCTGGCTTGCGGTGTTCGACGTGATCGCCAAAGGCACGAAGATCAGCATGGCCAGCCAGCCGGTCCAGATCTCGACCTGCGGCAGTGCCGCAAGCACGCGGTCCAGCGTTCCCCGGTCGATCACATAGACCAGCGTGTGGACGGCGGCGTAGACAAACGCCGCCACCTCGATATCGCGGCGGTGATGGACCAGCCAACGCGGCCAGCTGCGCCCCCTGAACAGCAGCATCAGCCCCGAGGCCATCATGCCGATGATCATGAACCGCGCCGCCCATTCGCCGGTCGGGTGCAACAGGCGGTGAAAAGCTTCTGCATCATCGCCGAACAGCGGGCTGATCAGGGGAAGGGCGGGAAGCGCAAGGATGACCCAAAGGATCAGGGTCGCAGGTTTGTAGCCAAGGATTGTCATGGGGCACCTTTTGTATGGTGCCCCATAAACGTGGGACGGGCAGGTTTCCGCCGCGATCTCTGTCAGATTTTCAACGCTTCGGCGCCGGTGATTGTGGGCAAGCCCAGCGCAACGCCCACCGCTGCATAGGTCAGATGCCCGGCGTGGACGTTCAGGCCTGCCAGCAGATGCTTGTCCTCGGCGCAGGCCCGTTTCCAGCCCTTGTCGGCCAGCGCCAGCATGAAGGGCATCGTCGCATTGCCCAGCGCCAGCGTGGATGTCCGCGCCACCGCGCCCGGCATGTTGGCCACGCAGTAGTGCATGATCCCGTCCACCTCATAGATCGGGTCCTGATGGGTGGTGGCTTTCGAGGTCTCAAAGCACCCGCCCTGATCAATCGCCACATCCACCAGCGCCGCCCCCGGCTTCAGCTCGGCCAGTTGCGCGCGGCTGATCAGCTTTGGCGCTGCCGCACCGGGGATCAGCACCGCGCCGATGATAAGGTCAGCCTCACGCGCCAGCGCAATCGTGTTGCCCGCTGACGCATAGGCGTTCTTGAACGCCCCGCCAAAGACGTCATCCAGATAGCGCAGCCGGTTGATGGACCGGTCGATGACCGTAACATCCGCCCCCATCCCAGCCGCGATCTTGGCCGCATGGGTGCCGACGACCCCGCCACCGATGACAAGCACCCGTCCGGGCAGCACGCCCGGCACGCCGCCCAGAAGCACACCGCGCCCGCCATTGGCCTTTTGCAGCGTCCATGCGCCGACCTGTGGCGCCAGACGGCCCGCAACCTCGGACATCGGGGCCAGCAGAGGCAGGCCACCCCGGTCATCGGTGACGGTTTCATAGGCGATGCAGGTGGCACCGGATTTCAGCAGGTCCTTGGTCTGCGCCGGATCGGGGGCCAGGTGCAGGTAAGTGAACAGCACTTGCCCTTCGCGCAGGCGCTTGCGTTCCACCGCTTGGGGTTCCTTGACCTTGACGACCATCTCGGCCTTTTCGAACACCTCTTCGGCGGTGTCGACGATCTTGGCCCCCGCGGCCTTGTAATCGGCATCGGTGAAGCCCGCGCCCACACCGGCGCCTGTCTCAATCAGCACCTCGTGGCCATGCGCCACAGCCTCACGCGCGGCGTCCGGCGTGATGCCGACGCGAAATTCCTGCGGTTTGATTTCCTTCGGGCAACCGATCTTCATGATTCTCTCCCTGCGGGACGGATCCCGGACTGTTCATCTGTGGGGTCAGTCTTTGCCTCTTTCCCCGGCAATGCTTTGAATTCTGGGTGACTTGGGGCGGGTCTGGCGGTAGATTTCACCGCGTAAACCCATTTCAGCCGAAGAAATCGCCAGAAACATGGATCTTGACGCCACAGACCGCCGCATCCTGACGGTGCTGCAAAAGAACGGCCGCATTACTAACGCCGAGCTGAGCGAGGTGGTGAACCTGTCCCCCTCTGCCTGCCACCGCCGCGTCCAGCGGCTGGAGGAGGAGGGGTATATCGCCGGCTACGTCGCCCTGCTGGACACGCGCAAGATGGGGCGGCTGACGACGGTGTTCGTGGAAATCACGCTGCAAAGTCAGGCCGAAGACCTGCTTGACGCCTTTGAGCGGGAAGTGGCCCGCGTGCCCGACCTGCTGGAATGCCACCTGATGGCCGGGACGGCGGATTACCTTTTGAAGATCATGGCCGAAGATACCGAGGATTTCGCCCGCATCCACCGCCAGTTTCTGTCGCGCCTGCCCGGCGTGCGGCAGATGCAGTCGTCTTTCGCCCTGCGCACCGTGGTCAGGACCACGGCTCTGGCGGTTTAGACGCGGTAATAGTCCCGATACCACGCCACAAAGGCGGTAACCCCGTCGCGCACGGTGGTTTCGGGCTGATAGCCGGTCAGCCGTTTCAGCAGGCTGCAATCGGCCCAGGTTTCCGGGACGTCACCCTTTTGCATCTCCATGAAATTCTTTGCGACGGTCACCCCCAGTGCACGCTCGATTTCGGTGATGAACTCCAGCAGCGGCACGCGGGTGCTGTTGCCGATGTTCACCGTGCGGAAGGGGGCGGCGGGGCTTAGGCTGTCACCGGGGATGATATCCTCGGGCGTCGCGGGCTGGACGGGCGGCTGGTCCACCAAGAGGCGGATGCCGCGCACGAGGTCGGTTACATAGGTGAAATCCCGCGCCATCTGGCCGTGATTGTAGACGTCGATCGCGTCGCCTTCGAGTGCGGCCTTCACGAACTTGAACAGCGCCATGTCGGGCCGGCCCAAGGGGCCATAGACGGTGAAGAAGCGAAACATCGTCACCGGCAGCTTCCACAGATGGGCATAGCTGTGGGCCATCCCCTCATTTGCCTTCTTGGTTGCAGCGTAGAGGGTCAGCGGGGTTTCGGTCTTTTGCACCTCGGCAAAGGGCATCTCAAGGTTCGCGCCATAGACCGATGAGGTAGAGGCCATCAGCAGATGCTGCACCCCCAATATCCGCGCACATTCCATTACGTTGAACGTGCCGATCAGGTTGGATTCGACGTAAGACCGCGGGTTTTCCAGCGAATAGCGCACTCCGGCCTGTGCGGCGAGGTGGATGATGATGTCAGGGCGCTCCCGCTCGCACAGGGCTTGCAGGCGGGGCATGTCTTCCAGCATCCCCTCCTCACAGGTAAAGCCTGGGTTCTGCATCAGCATCTGGTGGCGGTGCTGTTTCAGCGTGACATCGTAATAGGGCGTCATCCCGTCATAGCCGATGACACGAAAGCCATCCTTCAGCATCAGTTGTGCCAGATGAAAGCCGATAAACCCGGCGGTGCCCGTGATCAGAACGCTGCGCATCAAGCCTGCCCCCAAGTTTTTATGAAAAACCCCCGGCCTTGCGGACGGGGGTTGATCGGGCGGGTATCGCTACCCCAGTGTCGCTGACGCCTTAAAGGCCGCCTTCACGCTGAAGCTTCTTACGCGCAAGTTTCCTTGCACGGCGGACTGCTTCGGCCTGTTCGCGTGCTTTCTTGACGGAGGGTTTCTCGAAATGCTGCTTGAGCTTCATTTCCCGAAACACCCCTTCGCGCTGAAGTTTCTTCTTCAGGGCACGGAGAGCCTGTTCGACGTTGTTGTCGCGGACGCTGACCTGCATGTGGTTGTCACCACCTTCCTAAGTTAGAGTTGCACTGTAATGTGCAGGCCCGCGCCCTATAACAAAGGGTGGGTGGCTTGTCCACCAAAGCTGGATCGGGGGACAGGATGACCGAAGATACCAAAGACCGGGTTCTGGACGCGGCCCTAGTGCATGTGCCGTTTGACGGCTGGTCTGACCGCACGCTTCGCGCTGCCATGGCGGATGCCGGGGTGGCCGTAGGTCTGGGCAAGGCGCTGTTCCCGCGCGGCGGGGTTGACCTTGCGCTGGCCTACCACGCGCAGGGTGACGCTGCGATGCTGGCGCAACTGGCGGCAACCGACCTGACCGCGCTGCGCTACCGCGACCGCATCGCAAAGGCGGTGCAGATCCGGCTTGAGCTTGCAGATCAAGAGCTTGTGCGCCGTGGCAGCACGCTTTTCTCGCTTCCCAACCACGCTGCCGACGGTGCAAAGGCGGTCTGGGGCACCGCAGACAAGATCTGGACGGCGCTGGGCGATACCTCAACTGACGTGAACTGGTACACCAAGCGCGCGACGCTGTCGGCGGTCTATGGGGCCACCGTGCTGTACTGGCTGGGCGACACCTCGCCCGGGCAGCAGGCAACCTGGGAATTTCTGGATCGTCGCATCGACGGCGTCATGCAGATCGAAAAGCTGAAGGCCAAGGTGCGCGAAAACCCACTGGGCAAGGCGATTCTTTCCGGCCCCGGAAAGGTTCTGGAAACCCTCCGCAAGCCAAGATTACAAGATGACCTGCCCGGCCGCCAGAACGGCTGACCTTTCCTTCACGAAAGTCTGATGATGACCCTGTCCCACAGCATGCTGGCCATTGAAATCTCGACCCCCGGCGGCCCGGATGTGCTGCACCCCTGTTCGGTGCCGGTTCCGGTGCCGGGCCATGGCCAGATCATCATCCGCGTCGCCTATGCCGGGGTGAACCGGCCCGATGCGCTGCAACGCGCCGGGGCCTATGCGCCGCCGCCCTCGGCCTCGCCCCTTCCGGGGCTGGAATGTTCCGGAACGGTGGTTGAGATTGGTCCCGGTGTCAGCCGCTGGCAGATCGGCGATCAGGTCTGTGCGCTGCTGCCGGGTGGCGGCTACGCGGAATATGCCGTCACACATGAAGCCCACGCCTTGCCCGTTCCCCCCGGGCTTTCTCTGCGCGAAGCGGCCTGCCTGCCGGAAACCTGCTTTACCGTCTGGTCCAACATCGTGATGCGCGGGGGCCTGCAAGCGGGTGAGCGTTTTCTGGTCCACGGTGGCACCTCTGGCATCGGCACCACCGCCATCCAGATCGCCGCCGCTCTTGGCGCGCGGGTTTTTGCCACCGCAGGGTCGGACGAAAAATGCCAGGTGTGCCTTGATCTTGGGGCCGAGGTGGCGCTGAACTACCGCACTACGGATTTCGTTCCAGCCTTGCAGGCCGAAGGCGGGGCGAACCTGATCCTCGATATGGTCGGTGGTCCGTATATCGAGCGTAATATCAAGGCTTTGGCGGATGACGGCCGCCTTGTGCAGATCGCCTTTCTGCAAGGGCCAAAAGTCACCTTCAACTTTGCCGAGATGATGGTGCGCCGCCTTACCCTGACTGGGTCAACCCTGCGCCCGCAGTCTGACCTTGCCAAGGCCCGCATCGCCCGTGAGGTGGAAACCCATGTCTGGCCGATGATCGCAAGCGGGGCTTTCGGCGTGGTCATGGACAGTGAGTTTCCCCTTGCCGAAGCTGCCGCCGCCCATTGGCGGATTGAGGCTGAGGGTCACGTCGGCAAGATTGTCCTGAAGGTTGAAGACTAAGGCAGGCAGCACCGGGCCGATTCTGGTGCGACATTGATGCGCGTTTCACGGATTGACGGTTCTTTCACGCGCAACCGTAAGGCGGATTTGGTAAGCAAATATCAGGCGGGATCAAGCGTTTGATCCAGAACTAGGCCGAGCGGCAGTTCCCCAGCTGCACCCGGCACCGGATATTTTATCAAGCCCTTTTCCCCAACTTCCCCACGAACCTGATTTCCATAGTGATCCCGCCGCCTTCCCCTACCGCACCGGCTCTAGCACCGCGTCCGTCAGTCGGCAGTCGCGGATCACGTCTGTGCCACAGGTGCGCGGGGCCAGATCGCGCGTCAGGCAAATACGCGCTTCCTGGATCAGGCCGTCCTTGCAGGTGATGGTGATCTGGTCGCGATCAAGGCCGGGATTAGCCTCAAGAAACGCATCCTCGATCACGCTGGCCGGCAGGGTCAGCGACCGGTCGATGTCTTGAAACAGCTTCGGAATCGCAATGCTGTCATGGGCTTGCCTTGCGGTGCGGTAATAGTCGGTCGCGGCAAGACCCGCACAGCGCCCGTGCTTTTTCCACTGGTAGAAGGCAAGGCCCGACCCGCCCATAAGATCGGCCATCGCGGCGGTTTCAGTGCGCGTCGGGTCACGTTCCCCGGTTCGGCAGAAGGATGGCCAGCCGTCCTCATACTGAGGCCACAGCCCGTGCAGGATGAAGGTCAGGCCGCGCCCGTCGTCGCACTGCGGATCGCTTCTGGCGTCACCTTCCAGCGCGCACCAGGCGGCGGACCACGAGAGCGACAGGACGTAATAATCAAAGTCGCCGGCGCGCTCTCCCTCGGCAAGGGCTGTGTTGCCCCAGTACAAAGCCGCAAGAGTCATCAGGAACCGGCGCATTTTCGCTTTTCCTTCCGGCCGCAAGGGCCTATATGGCGATTGAATTCCCAGAAAATCGTGGAACTCGCGGGCTAGCCCGCCGCCGTTTTCCCGGCCCGGGGAAGATTTGTAAAGGAGAGATCCGATGTCGATGTCAAAGCCGCTCATGGCCAAGGCCACTGCCGTCTGGCTGGTGGACAACACGACCCTCAGCTTTGCCCAGATCGCGGATTTCTGCGGCCTGCATGAGCTTGAGGTGCAAGGCATCGCTGACGGGGACGTGGCGGGTGGGGTCAAGGGGTTTGACCCTCTTGCCAACAACCAGCTTGACCCGGTCGAGATTGACCGCGCGCAGGCTGATCCGATCTACCGGATGAAGCTGAAGTTCAACGCCGCCGCCGTGGGCGAGGAAAAGCGCCGTGGGCCGCGCTACACGCCGCTCTCCAAGCGTCAGGATCGCCCGGCCGCGATCTACTGGCTGGTTAAGTTCCACCCGGAACTGTCGGATGGCGCGATTGGCAAGCTGGTTGGCACGACCAAGCCGACCATCATGTCGATTCGCGAACGCAGCCACTGGAACATTTCGAATATCCAGCCGATTGACCCGGTCGCCCTTGGCCTGTGCAAGCAGTCGGAACTGGACACCGCCGTACAGGCTGCGGCCCGCAAGAAAGCGGCAGACGGCGTGGTGATGTCGGACGACGAACGCCGCAAGCTGGTCTCGACCGAGCAGTCACTTGGCATGGACCCCGCGCCGAAGATGCCTTCGGGGCTTGAGGTCTTTGGCGAGGAAGAAAAGGACGACACCCCGGCCGGCGATTTCTCGGACGCGGAAAGCTTCTTCAACCTGCCTGCCGGTGGGGATGACGATGATGAGGAAGAAGACACCCGCCGCCGCCGCTAAGGCCGAAAGCGACCCCGATCTGATGAACCCCGGCCCCTGATGGCCGGGGTTTTCTTTTGGAACGGCCCTGAGGAAAGGCGCCGCGACCCAGGCAGGTGACCTGCGGAACGCCTCAAGCGGGGGGCGAGCGTTGGTGTGCGCTGGCGGGTTCGTCAAAAGTCCTTAACAATCCTTGAAGATCGGCTGCGGATGCTGGGCCGTATCCCGGTTTACTTGCCCATTCCGGCGGTTTCAGACCCGCCGCGGGCCAGGTAATACGCGATCAGGATGGGCACGAAAGTGGCCGCAAAGACCACAATAGCCACCACGTTGGTCACCGGTCGTTGCCGCGGGCGGACGAGTTCGTTCAGCATCCAGATCGGCAGGGTGGATTGCTGGCCTGCGGTGAAGGTGGTCACGATCACCTCATCAAAGGACAACGCGAAGGCGAGCATCCCGCCCGCCAGCAGCGCCGTGCCAAGGTTGGGCAGCAGGATATGGCGGAAGGTCTGGAAGGCGTTGGCGCCAAGGTCGGCAGACGCCTCCATGATCCCGCCGGACAGGCGGCGCATCCGGGCGACGGCGTTGTTGTAGACGATGACGATGCAGAAGGTGGCGTGGCCCAGAACGATGGTCCAGGTACTGAACGGGATGTCCATGATGCCGAAGGCCGACCGCAGCGACATGCCGGTGATGACGCCGGGCAGCGCGATGGGCAGCAGGATCAGCAGCGAGATCTGGTCGCGCCCGAAGAACCGCGCCCGGGCCATCGCGGCGGCGACGAGCGTGCCAAGGATCATCGCCAACGCGGTCGAGATCATGGCGACCTTGAGGGACAGGTAAAGAGGGGGCCAGATATCCTCACGGGCCCAGGCGACGCCGAACCACTGGGTGGTCAGGCCGGGGGGCGGGAACTGGTAAGTGCGTTCCTCGGTCGTGAAGGCGTAAAGGAAGATCAGGAGGATGGGGAGATGCAGGAAAAGCAGCCCCCCTATGGCGGCGGCCTTCAGGCCCCAGGATGCCTCAGAGCGCATCGAAAGCCCCCGCGCGTTTGGCAAGCGTCAGATAGACCAGCATGATCAGGATCGGAACCACGGCAAAAGCGGCGGCCAGCGGGATGTTCCCGGCCGTGCCTTGCAACTGGTAGACGGCAAGGCCGATGAAGCGGGCAGAATCGCCGACGATCTGGGGAATGATGTAGTCACCCAAGGTCAGCGAGAAGGTGAAGATTGACCCGGCGATGACCCCCGGCATGGCAAGGGGCAAGATCACCGTGCGGAAGGTCTGGCCCCGCGTGGCGCCAAGGTCTGCCGAGGCTTCAAGCATCGAGGTGGGAACACGCTCAAGCGCTGCCTGCATCGGCAGTATCATGTAGGGCAGCCAGATGTAGACGAAGACAAGGAAGGTGCCGAAGGGCGAGGTGGACAGCGACGACCCCTCAAGCCCAGGGATCGACAGGATGCCGGTGATGACAAAGCTCGTGCCGGTCCCCTCGGCTGCCCAGCCGATGATCCCCTCCTTGGCGAGGATCAGCTTCCAAGCGTAGACCTTGACCAGATAGCTGGACCAGAGGGGAAGCATCACGCCAAGGTAGAAGGCCGCTTTCCACGGGCCCTTGGCGTAGCGGGCGGCGTAATAGGCGATGGGAAAGGCCAGAATGGCGCAAGCCAGGGTGACGACCGTGGCCATCACCACAGTGCGCAGGATGATGTCGACGTTCTGGGGACGGAAAAGCTCGGCGTAGGTCTTCAGGGTGAACTCTTCCTTCACGACGCCGGAAAATTCGTCGATCGAGTAGAAGGACTGGAGCAGGAGTGCGGCGAGCGAGCCAAGGTAGACGACCCCCAACCAAAGCAGGGGGGGCGTGATGAGAAGCAGGAGGAGAAGGTTGGGGCGGCGCCAGAAAAGGCCGGTGAGGCGGTCAGCAGTCCCGCGCGAGGACAGGATGGGTGGGGGTAAGGTGGGAGCGGTCATCGGGGGCCCCTTTGACCAACAAAATCCTTGAAGAAAGGATTTTGGGCGCTTTGTCCTGAGCCGGCACGCGGGTCGCCGGGGTCAGAGCCTCCGGCGGGGATATTTGTGCCAGTATGAAACGGCTTGCCTGCGATTTCATACTGGGCGGAAATATCCCGGGGGTTTGTGGGCAGCGCCCTCTGCGACAGTCCGGCTTGGCGACTGTGCATCACTTGGCCGCCATCAGATGCAAAGCACTTGGGTCGAAGGTGATGGCGGTCACCTCACCTTCGGCCGGGACGGGGTGGCCAGTGGGGACAAGGGCGGCAAGGTCGGTGCCCTGGGCGTCGATCACCACGCGGGTGCCCGAGCCAAGGTAGCGCAGCGCCGTGACACGGCCGGTGACCGGGCCGGTTGCGGCAAGGCGCGTCGCCTCGGGGCGCAGGCTGGCCCAGCTGGCCGGGCCGCCGAGGGCCTGGGTCAGCGCGGGGGGCAGCACGTTGGACGATCCGACGAAATCGGCGACAAAGCGGGTGGCGGGGCGGTCGTAGATGTCTTGCGGGGTGCCGATCTGGGCGATCTTGCCTTCGTTGAAGACGGCCAGGTGGTCGGCCATCGACAGCGCCTCATGCTGGTCATGGGTGACGAAGATGAAGGTCAGGCCAAGGCGGTGCTGAAGGGCCTTCAACTCATCCTGCATCGCCTCGCGCAGTTTCAGGTCAAGCGCGCCGAGGGGTTCGTCCAGCAAAAGCACCCGGGGTTCATTGACCAGCGCGCGGGCAAGGGCGACGCGCTGGCGCTGGCCGCCGGACAGTTGCGCAGGTTTGCGGTCGCCGTAATCGGCGAGTTTGACCAGCGACAGCATCTCATCCGCGCGGGCGTAGCGGGCGGCGCGCGCCATGCCCTTGACCATCAACCCGTAAGCCACGTTGTCGCGTACGTTGAGGTGCGGGAACAGGGCGTAGTCCTGAAAGACGGTGTTCACGTTGCGCAGGTGGGGGGGCGTGTTCGACACATCCTGACCGAAGATGCGGATCTGGCCAGCGGTCGGTTTTTCAAACCCCGAGATCAGCCGCAGGCAGGTGGTCTTGCCGGAACCCGAGGGACCAAGCATTGCAAAGAAGCTGCCTTCGGCAATGGTAAGATCGACGCCATCCACCGCCTTGACCGGGGCAGTGGCGGGGCCAAAGTGGCGTGAAACGGTCTGGAATTCGACTGCAGCGGTCATGCGATATCCGTAGGGCGGGGTATCACCCCACCGTTGCGCGGAAGGTGGGGTGATCCCCCGCCCTGCCAAGGGAAATGCCCCCGTCCCGGTGCGGGGCGGGGGCGATCTGGTTTAGCGGCCGCCGATCACGCCAATGTAGTCCGATACCCAGCGGTAGTAGGGCACGCAAGCGCCGTCACCCTGGCTGCAGTTTGACACCGGGGTGGTCCAGAAGCGGATCTTTTCAAAGTCATCCATACCGTTGCCCGCGCAGGTTTCGGCGGTGGACATGCCGCGCCCGTCGGTGCAGGCGGCGGGAACGGCCGGGTTCGCGCCAAACCAGACCGCAAGGTCAGCCTGCAGGTTCGACGACAGCGAATGTTCCATCCACAGATAGCTGCAGTTCGGATTCGCTGCATCGACGTGCATCATCGTGGTGTCAGCCCAGCCGGTGGCCCCTTCCTGCGGGATCACCGATGCAATCGGCTGACTGTCCGACTGCAGCAGATTGCGCTGGAACGGCCAGGAGCCGGAGGCAACCACGCCTTCGTTCTTGAAGTCGTCGATCTGGATGAAGGCGTCATGCCAGTAGCGGCTGACCAGCGTGCGCTGGACGCGCAACAGGTCAAGCGCTGCCTTGTACTGATCCTCATTCAGTTCATAGGGCGAGGTGATGCCCAGTTCCGGCTTGTGGAACATCAGGTATTGCGCGGCATCGGCGATGTGGATCGGGCCGTCATAGGCCTGAACGCGGCCCTTGTTCGGCTGGCCGTCCGGCAGGGTCATCTCTTCGAAGACCACGTTCCACGAGGTCGGCGGTTCCTTGAACACCTCGGTATTGTACATCAGGACGTTCGGCCCCCACATGTAGGGCACGCCGTAGTGGACGCCATCGACGGTATGCCAAGGCGCGGATTTCAAGCGTTCATCCACCGTGGACCATGACGGGATCAGGTCGACATTGATCGGCTGGACCCGGTCGCCCGCAATCAGGCGCAGGCTGGCGTCACCCGAGGCGGTGACAAGGTCAAAGCCGCCTTCGTTCATCAGGGCGACCATTTCATCCGAGGTGTTGGCGGTCTTGACGTTGACCTTGCAGCCGCTTGCCGCCTCAAACTTGGTGACCCAGTCAAATTCGGCCATCGTCTCGCCGCGCTCGATGTAGCCGGCCCAGGCGACGATGTTCACCTGGCCTTCGCCCGCGCCAACCGCGGTGACCTGGGCCAGGACGGGGCTTAGGCCGGTTGAGATGGCCATGACCGAGGTTGCAATCAGTTTAAGTTTCTTCATTGCGATCTCCCTGAGATGAAGGTCGGGCAGTTTCTGCCCTCGCTTGCGCGATGCCGGTTTTCCGGTTCTGAAATGAGGCTAGTTTCCGCCGCAGAAATCGCAATAACGAATCGCGCATCCGTGGTTGCGTTCGCTGTGGAATCGTCGGGCCAGACTGCTGCGTCGGTTGATTGTGTGGTATTGCCCTTCGCTGAAGGGCTTCAACCGATCTTTTCAGGCGGTCCAGGCGCTCTGGATCATGCTGAAACAGCGACTCTGGCGGCGCGGACCGCATCCAGCCCGGCGGAGGGGCGCCGTCGATCTTGCTGATATCAAGGCCCGGAATCTCCAACTGTCCGGTCTCGACCAGCCAGCGATGGCTGGTGGCACTGCGCAATGTGGCCTCGGCCACTTCGGGCAAAAGGGTCAGCGACTGCACCGGGGGGTCGTCAATATCCAGTTTCCTTAAGTATGAAGTCAGGCTGCGGACTCTGAAAGCCACCTCATCGGTGTTGCCACCTTCGGCACGCAGTCGCGCCATGAGCACCAGTGCCTCAGCGGAAAGTCCGGCGTTCGAACGAAGTGCGGGCAGTTCCTTGGCCTTGACCCAAGTTGAAAGGAAACGTGTCGCAAAGTCAGCGATCGTATCGCCGCCATGAAGCACCTTCTGGTCAAAGGCGACCAGTTGGAGCGGACGGCGAAATGCGGCCTCAGTTTCAAGGACCGCGCTCTTTAGTCTATGGCCGTGAGGCCAAAACGACCGGCTGCTGTTTTTAAGGTTTTCTTGTAAGTTGGATCTGAAATCAGGAACCGGGTGCCGGACATACAGGATCGGAACTATGTCGTCGGAAAGCTCGGACAGACGGCCGACAAGCTTGGCCTTTTCTGCAGCATTCGTTGAGAGGAAAAGAGCCTCGCTGGACAAGACAAGCACTTCGGGGCGTCGGCGCTGGACATCGCGGCAAACCATATCCCAGGCTACTCTTGCCTTCTCGACTGCAGCATCGGGACCACCCATCGCCCGACAGAACAACTTCGGCAATCGGCTTGGGTCCACGCACAGGCCCATAAGCAAATGGTGTGCCACAGTTTGGTGGCCGAACTTCGGATAAAAGACACCGCGGTCGCGCAGCGCGGCAGACGCGTTGTGAAGCGATGCTTGCAAGGACGTGGTTCCGGTCTTGCGCGTCCCCATATGGACCAGGATTTTCATGCAGCACCATTTATGGGGAAAATCCGCGCCAGCTGGGAAGCCTTCAGCGCCCAAATCCCGCCTTTGCAGCTTACGGCAAAGACATGGCTTGTCCGAAAGTTAGGAAACACATTAGACATTTTGAGCGGGCACCCTTTCAACGTATTCAACTTTTGCGTGAGGGAGGGGCAGATTGCAAGGCGCGCAGCCTCCGTGAAAAAGGCGTTCGTTGGTCACCGCTACACCGCAGTCCATCTGGCCGTCTGTAGCGCGACCCAGCCGGGGGGCAGCCCGTCCGGGGCCGGGCCATCATCCTGCCAGAACTGCAAGCGGACATGGTCGGGCAGGTCGGCGGTGCCGGACAGCGCAGCCACGGTCCAGACCAGATGGAAGCCGTCTTGCAAAAGGCCTTCGGCGTAAAAGGTGATCTCTTCGGACTCCAGCGCCTCGCTTGGGGCGCTGGGCCAGCCTTCGGGCGAACCCCAGAAAACCAGGCCCTCGATCTCGGGCCGTTTGCGGGCAAGGGCGGCGAGGGGGGCGAGGAAAACCTCGATGGGCGTGGGGTCTGGTTTGCGCTGGGTCAAGGCATCGGTCCTTTGGATGCGGCATTGTCCGGGCTTGGCCGGGGCAAAGTCAATCCAGGGCAAGGGGCTAATATGGTTGCGGTCACTGACGTGGTGGCCAGGTTGGCGGAGGCAGCATGAAATATGAACTGCGGGCTTGGCGGGTGGATGGCACGGGCAGCCGGGCCAGCGCGCATGGGGCCGAGGTGGCGCTGGGCACCGATCTTGACGGGCGACCGGGGGCGCTGAATCCGGTGGAACTGCTGCTGTCGGCGCTGGCGGCCTGCATGATCAAGGGGGTAGAGCGGGTGTCGCCCATGCTGGACTTTGCCTTTGACGGCGTTGATGTCCGGCTGGAGGCCGAGCGGCAGGATGCCCCGCCCAAGCTGGTGGCGATCACCTATGAGATCATCATCAAGACCGATGAGCGCGGGCCAAGGCTGGACCTTCTGCACCGCAACATCCTGAAATACGGAACGATTTCCAATACTCTGGCAGGCGCGGTGCCGATGACCGGGATCATCCGGCGGGCGTGAGGGGCCGGAGTTTTGGAAAACTCCGGACCGATTTCTTGCAAGAAATCGGGGTCTACCGCCGGGTCATCGCAATGCGGATCAGCGCGCGTTCCATCACTGCCATCCCCGGTGCGCGGCTGGCCGAGCGCAGGGTCAGGTCTGTCTCCAACAGCAGCGCCACGGCGGTTTCCAGCGCGCGGGTGCCCCATTGCCCGGCCTGACGGCCCATCGCGTCCTTCTGCTTGAAGTTCACGCGGGCCTTCTGAATGCCCACGGATGGCCCTGCGGGGTCAGTCGCGGCGGCGTGCAGGATACGGAAATGGCGCAAGGCGGCGATGCAGATGGTGACGGGCAGGGTGCCTTGCCCCTCAAGCCGGCGAAAAAAAGGGCCGATCGCATTGGTCCGCGCTTCGGCGACGGCGGAAATCAGGTCATCCACCTCAGCCTCGATGGTGGCGGGGGCCATGGCAGCGACATCAGCGGGAGTCAGGGGGGACGCATCGCCCCATTTGTAGAGCGCGATCTTTTCCAGCGTCTGGCGGAAATCGCCCGGGTCCAGCGCGCGGGCAAGGGTGGTCAGGTCGGTCATCGCCTCACGGTCGATGTTCACAAGGCCGGCCTTGGCCAGCGCGGCCTCAATCTCCTCGCGCCCAGGGGGTTCATCGTAAAGGCCGATGCAGATCGCGGTGGGGTGTTTTTCAAACAGCGTCTTCAGCGCGGATTTGCCGGTCAGGTTGCCAGCAGCGACGACGATGCTGGCATCGCCGGGCCGCCAATCCTTGAGAGCGGTGGCGATGGTGTCGGTCAGCCCGTCGGTCGCGTCTTCCAGAAAGGCTACGCGCGGGCCGGGGAAAAAGCCGGTCGCCTTTATCGCGTCCAGAAGCAGGCTGCCATCCTTGCGCAGATCGCCACCTGACATGCGGGTCAGGCGCATTTCCCCCTCACCCTCGGGGCCGATCAGCGCGGCGATGGCCTCTTGCCGTTTCAAGGCCACGCGCATGGCATCGGCGCCAAAGATCAGCAGGCCCGCGCGCCCCGGATCGGGTTTGGCGCAGTAGCGACTGGCCTCAGCCCCTTTCAGGATCATGGCAGGCTGGCGGAAACCGCGATCAGGCGGGCGGTGATCTGGTCGGCAAGGATGCGCATCAGACGATAGGCGGCGTCTTCCTCTGCCGCCAGCCCGGCCACGGTAGAGCCGGTGGCGGAATAGGCGGTAAAGCTTTGCACCCGCCCCCCGGCAAGGCGGGTGCCGGTGGCGTGGTCAGACAGGGTATAGTCGATCACGCCTTTCAGGTTGAAGCGGGTGATCTCATTTTCTGTGGTGATGCCGACGCCGACGGCCTCGGTGGTGATGGTATAAGCCAGATCGTAGCGGTGGTTTTCCGGCCGACCAAAGCGTTCTTCCAGCCGTTCGACCAGATCAAACCCGTTCTTGTCGGTCGGGTCCTGCGCGCGGACTGTGCCAAGAAGGGCCGTTGCCGGGCCGCCCGGTGCAAAGGCCGGCGCAAAGCCGCAGGCGGCAAGGCCAAGCGGCAGCAGCAGGATGGCCCGACGGTTAAACGACGACATTGATGATGCGCCCCGGCACGACGATGATCTTCTTCACCGGCTGGCCGGCAAGGAACCTGATCACATCCTCATCCGCCAGCGCCAGCTTTTCAACCTCGGACGCCGGCATATCCTTCGGCACGCTGATTTCCGCCCGCCGCTTGCCGTTGATCTGGATCGGCAGCGTCACCGTATCGTCGATCAGTAGCGCGGGGTCGGCCTTGGGCCAGGGACCTTGGGCGCAAAGGCCCGCGCCGCCCTGATAGGACCAGACCTCCTCCGCGATATGCGGGGTCATCGGCGACATCAGTTTCGCCAGCGTGCGGATCGCCTCTTTCATCGGGGCGGTGGAGGCATTGGCTTTGGCCAGCGTGTTGGTAAAGGCGTACAGGCTGGCGATGGCCTTGTTGAAGGCAAAGCCTTCGATCCCCCGCGTCACCTCGTCGATGGCGCGGGCGGTGGCCCTTGCCAACTCTTCATCCCCCTCGCCCTTGTGGTCGGCGGGCATGTCACCGATGCGGCTGCACAGCGCCCAGACGCGGGACAGATGCTTGAATGCGGCCTCAGCCCCGCTGGCGGTCCATTCCACATCGCGCTCTGGCGGTGAGTCCGACATGACGAACCAGCGCGCCGTGTCGGCCCCGAAGGCTGCGATGATGTTCATCGGATCGACGACATTCTTTTTCGATTTCGACATCTTGGCAGAGGGGATGACCTCGACCAGCAAGCCTTCATCGCTCAGCGCGCGAATAAAGGCGTCGACGTCGTCGATCATGTCCACGGGCGGTGGCACATTGCCCGGCACGACAATCCTGCGGTCTGCCACGTTGAAGACGGTCACGTCCTCGGGCAAGTGATAGACCGGGCGGCCTGCCGCGTCGGTGGTCTTGTAAATCTCATGCGTCACCATGCCTTGGGTGAACAGCGCGTTGAACGGCTCAATCGCAGCCGCCGGCAGGTGGCCGGTCTTGTGCATCGCCCGCGCAAAGAAGCGGGAATAGAGAAGGTGCAGGATCGCGTGTTCGACCCCGCCGATGTACTGATCCACGTTCATCCAGTAGGCGGCTTCTTCGGCCACCGTGGGGGTGGTCGCGCGCGGCGCGGTGAAGCGGGCGTAGTACCAGCTGCTGTCCACGAAGGTATCCATCGTGTCCGTCTCACGCCGGGCTTTCGTCCCGCATTTGGGGCAGGTGCAGTCGCGCCATGTGGGATGGCGGTCCAAGGGATTGCCGGGGATGTCAAAGCTGACATCGTACGGCAGCTCGATCGGCAGGTTCGCCTTTGCCTCGGGCACCACGCCGCAGGTGGGGCAATGGACAACCGGGATCGGGCAGCCCCAATAGCGCTGACGCGAAACCCCCCAGTCGCGCAGGCGAAACTTGGTGACGCCCTTGCCGTAGCCGTTGGTTTCCGCATGAGCGATGGCGGTGGCCACACCTTCGTCCCCGGTCTGGGTTTCCGCGCCCGCAAAACCACGAACGTAAGTCACCCGTTCCGATTTCATCGGCACATAGGCCTCGGCCATGGGTGCGTCGGCCATCCCCTCGCCCAGAAAGGCCGGCTTGATCGGAAGCCTGTATTTCGTGGCAAAGTCAAAGTCGCGCTGGTCATGCGCCGGGCAACCAAAGATCGCCCCGGTGCCATAATCCATCAGGATGAAGTTGGCGATCCAGACCGGCAGTTCCCACGCCGGATCAAGCGGATGCTTGACGCGGATGCCGGTGTCAAAGCCGATCTTCTCGGCCGTCTCCAGCGCCTCGGCTGTGGTTCCGCCAAGGCGGGCTTGTGCAAGGAAAGCCGCAACCTTGGGGTCGGCTTCCAGCGCCTTCGCCAAGGGATGATCCGGCGAGATCGCGGCAAAGCTTGCGCCCATCAGGGTGTCGGGCCGTGTCGTATACACCTCCAGCGTCTCAAAGCCTGCCGGTGCCCCCACCATATCAAACGCAAACTGCAAGCCCCGCGACTTGCCGATCCAGTTCGCCTGCATCAGGCGCACCTTTTCGGGCCAGTTCGTGAGGCCGTCCAGCGCCGACAGCAGCTCTTCCGAGTAATCGCTGATCTTGAAGAACCACTGCGTCAGCTCGCGCCGTTCCACCGCAGCACCCGACCGCCAGCCCTTGCCGTCGATCACCTGCTCATTGGCCAGCACGGTCATGTCGACCGGGTCCCAGTTCACCACGGCGGCCTTGCG
>JBBQVR010000022.1:0-31198 GCA_038211355.1 Rhodobacterales bacterium
GACCTGCGCACCCACCTGTCCGGTCCGATCCAGTGCGAAGGCATGATCTTCGGGCCGATGGGCCGCGTCGCCTCGCGCTTTGTCGCGGACATGGAGGGAAAGTGGGAGGGCAATATCGGTACCCTGTCCGAAGTGTTCCGCTATGACAGCGGCACCGTCCAGCACCGCGCCTGGACGCTGGCCCTTGCCAATTCCGGTGACATTACTGCCACCGCCGCCGATGTGGTGGGTCTGGGCTATGGCCGGGTCGAAGGGCCGGGCGTCATGCTGCGCTACCGCATCCGCCTGACACCCGAGGCGGGGGGACACACCCTCGACGTCACAGACTGGATGTATCTGATGGAAAACGGCACGGTCATGAACCGCTCACAGTTCCGCAAATTCGGCATCAAGGTGGCCGAGCTTGTCGCCACCATGCGCCGCGTCCCCGCCCCAGACCTGACCCCCGCCGAATGAGGGATTTTACCGGTAAACGCTACTGGCTCGTTGGCGCCTCCGAAGGGCTGGGCCTTGCCTTGGCGCAGAAACTCAGCGCGGCCGGGGCCGACCTGATCCTGTCCGCCCGCAGCGAAGATGCCCTTGCCCGCGCCGTGGCCTCACTTCCCGGCAAGGCAACGGCGCTGCCGATGGATGTAGGGTCCACCGCCAGCGTGAACGCCGCCGCCGCCCAACTGGGCGATCTGGACGGGATGGTGTTCCTTGCTGGAGTCTACACCCCGATGCGCGCGCAAGACTGGAACGCGGTCGACGCCGAAGCGATGGCCAACGTCAACTTCACCGGCTGCATCCGCGCCGTGGGGGCCGCCTTGCCCGGCATGGTCGCGAAGGACCGGGGCCATGTGGTCATCACCGGCTCGCTGTCAGGCTTTCGCGGCCTGCCGGGTGCCATCGGCTACGCCGCCTCAAAGGCGGGGACGATGGTGCTTGCGGAATCGCTTTACGCCGACCTGCGCAAGTCGGGCGTTGCGGTGCAACTGGCCAACCCCGGATTCATCCGCACACGCCTTACCGCCAAGAACGATTTCACCATGCCCTTCATCATGGACCCGGACGCCGCTGCTGACATCATGTTCCGCCACATGCAAGCGGGCCGCTTCAAGATCAGCTTTCCCACCCTCTTCAGCTGGCTGTTCCGGGGCGGCAACTTCCTGCCCGACGCGCTTTACTACCGCCTCTTTCCGCCGAAACCCTGAAGAAATCCTAAACGGCTTCCTCTTCTCCAAATATCCCACGGGGGTCCGGGGGTGTGAAACCCCCGGCGGCCGGTCACGGGCGCTCAGCCCAACTGCAGCCGCGCCATGAAAAAGCCGTCCATCCCACCACGCTCTGCCCAATAGTCCGGCCGCAACCGCAGCCCGCCCGCGTCATTCCACCAGCCGGGATCGACTCCGGCGAGGTCGGCCCGTTCGGCCGTCAGCCCCGGATGCCGTGCCAAGGCCGCCGTAAGTTGTGCCTCGCCCTCTTCCGGCAGAAGCGAGCATGTGGCAAACACCAGCCGCCCGCCCGGGGCGAGCCAGCCCAGTGCCCGGTCCAGAAGTGCCGTTTGCAACGCGACCAGCCCCGCCACCTCGGTCCCGTCCTTCACAAAGGGCAGGTCCGGGTGCCGCCGCACTGTCCCCGTGGCTGAACAGGGCGCATCCAGCAGGATCGCGTCAAACAGCGCGTCAGGTTCCCAGACCAGTGCATCAGCCACCACGAGGTTGGCCGTCAGTCCTGTCCGCGCCAAATTCGCCGCCACCCGCGCCATACGCGGGCCCGAGATGTCCAGCGCCGTGACCGCAGCCCCCGCCGCCGCCATCTGCAGGGTCTTGCCCCCTGGGGCTGCGCACAGGTCCAAGACCCGCTCACCGGTCTGCGCGGCCAGTAGACCTGCGGGCAGGGCGGCGGCGGCGTCCTGCACCCACCAGCCCCCGGTCGCATAGCCGGGCAGAGCCGACACTTGCCCGGGGGCTGTCAGCCGCAGGCTGCCGGTCGGCAGGACCATGCCTTCCGGCGCCTCGAACCCCGGCCGCAGCGTCAGATCCAGCGGCGGCTCCAATGCCTGAACCGCCTCGATCGCCGCCACTGCTTCGCGGCCATAGGCGTGAACCATCGGCTGGCGCATCCAGCGCGGCAACTTCTGCGCTGTCAGCGCTGCCCCCTCAGGCACCGCGCGCAGCACCGCGTTCACCAGCCCTGCCAGATGCGCCGTCCGCTTGCCGCGCCGCGCCATCTCGACCGCGGCATTGACCACGCCATGCGCGGGCGCCCCTTGCGCCAGTTCCACCACCGCCAGCCGCAGCATGTTCTGCACCGTCAGCGGCGGGGATTTGCGCAGATGCGGCTTCAGCGCAAGGTCCGCAGGCTCCAGATGCCGCAGCACTGCCCCCGCCAGCCGCAGCGCCCGTGCGCGGTCTGCCGGGGCAAGATCCGGACCGGCGAAATCGGCCAGCATTCGCCCTTCGCCCAGCACCCCGTCCAGGATCGCCACTGCCGCTGCCCGCGCTGCCAAACCCTCGGCCATCGCCATCCCCTTGTTGCCCGCCCTGCGCGGCGTATATCAGGGACAGCGCCCACACAAGGAAACCCCCGATGGAATCTGGCACGGAAACTGGCAGCCTTCCCCCCGCCGCGCAACGCGCCCTCGCCGAGGCTGAAGTCCGCCGCAGGGAAGCCGACGCAAAGCCGCCCCTTCCGACCGAGCTTGGCGGCCGCAAGGGCCCTGAACCCGTGCGCTATGGTGATTGGGAGAAGAAGGGTCTCGCCATCGACTTTTGATGGCACATTCTGGCTTTATCGCAGCCGGAACACCGCCGAATCGCCCGCGCCCTGATCAACGGTAAATCGCAGCTTTTCGGTGCCTTCCGCCTCGACCAGCTGGCAGTTGTAGTCGATGGCCATGCCGCTCCAGTCCATCTCGCGGCAGAAATAGCCATCCTGCCAGTTCCAGGTGCCGGAAATCGACCATCCCAGGGCCTTGCCCTCGATCCGGCCATCGGGCAGCAGGTTCAGCGACAGGTTATACAACCCGATCCGCAACTCGCGGTCCTGCACCAGGGACACGAAGGCGCTTTTGTCACGCACCGGCAGAAACTCGTTCGCGGCTGCCGCCACAGGGACAGCGGCCACTGGGGCTGCAAGCAGCAGAATTCCGGCAATCAGTCGGTACATGGTGTGGCCCCCGAGGCGGTTTGTCGCAGTAATACGCCCCGGTTGTGAAACTGGATCAAATGCCCAGCACGTCCATCATGTCATATTGCCCCGGTTTCTTGCCCTGACCCCACAGCGCTGCCCGCAACGCCCCGCGCGCAAAGATCGCCCGGTCGGTCGCCACATGGCGCAGGACCACCCGTTCGCCATCGGCGGCAAAGATCACGTCATGTTCGCCCACGATGTCGCCACCCCGGATGGCCGAAAATCCGATCGTCCCGGCCGTGCGCGCACCGGTGATGCCGTCACGGCCCGAAACCTTGGCCTCGTCCAGCGTGACACCCCGCCCCGCCGCCGCTGCCGCCCCCAGCATCAGCGCGGTGCCCGAGGGCGCGTCCACCTTCATTCGGTGATGCGCCTCGACCACCTCGATGTCCCAATCGGCATCCAGCGCGGCCGCCACCTTTTGCGTCAGCCGCACCAACAGGTTGACGCCCAACGACATGTTCCCTGCGCGCACGATCACCGCGTGATGGCTGGCGGCTTCCAGCTTTGCCAGATGTTCAGCCTCAAGCCCCGTGGTGCCGATCACATGGCAAGCCCGCGCCTGCGCCGCCAGCGCCGCAAACTCAACCGTCGCGGCGGGTGAGGTGAAGTCCACCACCGCCTGCGCGCGGGAAAAAGCCTCCAGCGGGTCATCGGTCACTTTGACGCCCAGTGGCGCGCCGCCCATCGCCTCGCCCACATCGCGGCCGATCCAGGCGTGCCCGGCGCGTTCCACGCAACCGACCAGCCGCAGCTTGTCTGACGCCCCGGCCAGCCGGATCAGGGTCTGCCCCATCCGCCCTGACGCGCCCGTCACCACCAGACCTGGAATGTCACCCATGCCGCACCTCCGCTTTGCCCCGTCCTAGCGCTGATCCGCGCCGTACAAAAGCCCATGCTTCGTAAAAGCCGGGCGTTGCAGGGCGCGCCGAAACGGCCTAAAGGGGCGCCATGTCCAGCAATCGCCCCTCCTCCGGCCAAGGCCCCTCGCAACGTCAACTGCGGATCGGCGAACTGATCCGCCGCACGCTGGCTGACGTGCTGAACCGGGCCGAGATTCATGACCCCGACCTGAACGCCATGTCCATCACCGTGGGCGAGGTGTCTATGTCAAACGACCTCAAGGTTGCCACCGTTTATGTGATGCCGCTGATGGGGTCCGTCCCGGTGCAGGACGCAATCGCCGCCCTTGCCCGCAACAAGGCCGAACTGCGCCACCGCGTGGTGAAGGGCATGACGCTGAAATTCGCCCCCGACCTGCGCTTTCGCCCGGATGAGACCTTTGATCGTCTGGACGAAACCCGCCGCCTGTTCGCAGACCCCACAGTGCTGCGCGACCTTAAGCAGCCGGATGAGGACCAGCCCGACTTAGACAAGCCGGACTCAGACAAGCCGGATGGGGACGCCTGATGCTGCGCCTGGCGCTGTTCCTCGCGCTTTGCCCCTTCGCTGCAGCAGCCTCGACCTGTCGTGACACCACATTCGACGGGGCCGCCTACACCCTGTGTGAGGTGGCGTTGGGGGAAGACCTGCGCCTGTTCCATTCGGGCCAAGATCAGGCCTATGGCAGCTTCACCCGCGTCAACGCCGCCCTTGACGCCGAAGGCTTGACCCTCGGTTTCGCGATGAACGCCGGCATGTATCACCGCGACCTTGCCCCCGTCGGTCTGTATGTTGAGGAGGGGCGTGAACAGTCCCGCCTGATCACCAGCGACGGCCCCGGCAACTTTGGCCTCTTGCCGAACGGTGTCTTCTGCATTGGCAAGACGTTCCGCGTGATCGAAAGCCTGGCCTTCAAGGCTGAACAGCCCGATTGCCGCTTTGCCACGCAGTCCGGCCCGATGCTGGTCCTGAACGGCGCGCTGCACCCGAAACTTCTGCCGGACAGCGACAGCACCTATGTCCGCAACGGCGTGGGCGTCAGCGCAGATGGCACCCGCGCCATCTTCGCCATCTCGGATGATCGGGTGAACTTTCACGCCTTCGCCCGCCTGTTCCGCGACGAACTCGGCCTGTCTGACGCGCTGTATTTCGACGGCAACATCTCGCGCCTCTATGCCCCCGAACTGAACCGCCACGACGCGGGCTTTCCCATGGGGCCGATTGTCGGCACCGTCATCCCGAAAGGCTGATCCGCATGGGTCGCATCAAGAAGGGCCGCGCCGTTACCGGCTGGCTGATCGTGGACAAACCGGCAGGCATCACCTCGACCGCCGTGGTGAACAAGGTGAAATGGGCGCTTTCGGCGCAAAAGGCGGGCCATGCCGGCACGCTTGACCCCGATGCGACCGGCGTGCTTGCCGTGGCGCTGGGAGAGGCGACGAAGACTATCCCCTACATAACCGACGCGCTGAAATGCTATCGCTTCCGCGTGACCCTGGGCGCCCAGACCGACACGGATGATGCGTCAGGCACGGTGACCGCCACCAGTGACCAGCGCCCCAGTGACGCGCAGATAGAAGGCGCGCTGACGGCCTTTCGCGGCGATATCATGCAGGTCCCGCCGCAGTATTCCGCCGTCAAGGTCGACGGCGACCGCGCCTATGATCTTGCACGCGAAGGTGAGGTTATGGACCTCGCCGCCCGCCCGCTTTGGGTGGAAAGCCTGACCCTGACTGCCCGCCCCGACGCTGACCATGTCGAACTGGAAATGGTCTGCGGCAAGGGCGGCTATGTCCGCTCCGTGGCGCGTGATCTTGGGCTGGCGCTTGGCTGCCTTGGCCACGTCGGATGGCTGCGCCGCACCTGGTCTGGCCCCTTCAACGCCGAAGATGGCGTGACGATGGCCCAGATCGACGCCGAGGCCAAGACCGAGGCCCTCGACGCCCGCCTCCTGCCCCTCGAACTCGGGCTGCAAGACCTGCCTGAGTTTCCCGCCACCCCCGAAGGCGCCGCGCGCCTGCGCAACGGCAACCCTGGCATGGTCATCGCCAACGCGGAATGGGGGTCCGAAGGCTGGGCCAGTCTGAACGGCAAGGCCATCGCCGTCGGTCACTATCAGGGCGGTGAACTTCACCCTTCGCGCGTGTTCAACCGCTAGGACCCCGTCCACGAGTAAAGCGGCCCAAACAATTTGACTAAATTGGCTTCCTCTTCGCCAAATATCCGGCCTTATGTAGCAAACGCACCATGGCTGAATCTAGCATATCCTGCTGAATCCGCTAGTGTTTCCGCATGTTGGACAAGACGATAACCAATGCGTTGATCGCCCTTCGCAAGCAGATCATCCGGGACAGCCTGGACGGGCTGGTCCATGTTGACGCGCTTCTAGTCTCGCGGGGGATTGATCCGGCAAAGGTAAGGGTGGGGCCACGCCGCAAACCAGATCGGGCGCGGCAAGGCCTCATGCGGCTGATGATGCTGGAGGTCCTGCGGGATGGCCCCAAGACAGCGCGTGACGTTGCCGCAGAGATTGCAGCCCGGCGGCCAGAGATTACACCAGCGGCGGCAGTGCAGCGCACGGCGCAGGCGCTGGACAAAGTGCGCGTGGCGGGTCTGGTGAGGCGTGAGGGCCCCCTGTGGAGGCTGGCAACGACAGTCTAGCAGTCGGCTCGTCGATTGGCCAATAGCGTCATGATGGTCTTTGCGCCACCATTGCCGCCGAAAACCTGATTCAAAAGGTCAACAAGATAGTCGCGTTCGTATGCTGGGGTGGTTCCGTCAGCCGCTACCCAGTCAGGATGAGCAATCGTAACTGGGTTACGCATACCTTCGGTAAGCCCGTCCCCAGTAAGTCGAAATGTGGCGAATCGGCCAGCCTTGTTGTGAGACACCAGCTGATACCCGAGCTGACCCATGATGTCTTGGGTTTCGTTCCAAGTTACTGGACTGACTGCCTGCGTAGCCATGGTTACCCCAAAACAAAATCGCCCTGCTAACAGCAGGGCGACCCTAACTTTCAGCGGCTAGAAGCCGATATTACGCGAATGCGTTTTGGTCAAGCTTCATAGTCAGAAAGTTCGACAAAACCCCGCTATCATGGTCCACATGTTGCGAAAATTGGTCGTAAGAATACTCGCACTTGTATCTTGCTTCCGTACCATAGGCTTCCGAAACGTGCAGATTGATGCCTTCAACGACCCCAAGATAAGCAGTTTTTCGGTCACAGCTTCCAACGTGGACTAGGCCATGGATGCCGCGGGACGAGAACACATGAGTGTTCCCTACCACACGATAAACCAGCTCGACCACTTCGGGCACAGGCAGGTTATGTGGTTTCATTTCTTCCCTCACTGAATGACCGCGCTTTTGCGGACTTCTCTATACATAGTGCGTCAGCGGTTATTAGTAGACCACCATTTTGTCAACACAGCGTGAAGATCGGGGCTATAGTGTGACCAAGAAACGCACATCGCGTGTTTCGGTTCCTCAAAGTAGCAGATCAGCTTGCACGCTGCCAGTAGCCCTTCCACGCGCGACTGACCGGGCATTCCATCGCATTGGCCACCAGACCAAAGGCCAGCCCGCCGTTGCTCTTGCGGCGGTTGTCCTCCAGCCATGCGGCCTGCGTAGCATACTGGTGCAGGTAGCGCGGGCTGACGTGGTGGTGCTGGCCTAGCACCATACGACGCAG
The DNA here is from genome assembly GCA_038211355.1 of Rhodobacterales bacterium. Lineage (GTDB taxonomy): Bacteria > Pseudomonadota > Alphaproteobacteria > Rhodobacterales > Rhodobacteraceae > Tabrizicola. The sequence goes on from JBBQVR010000022.1 coordinate 7,748, forward strand.
GCGCGAGAAATAGCTTTCGGCCCAGTTGGTGTGCTTGCCGTGGTCGCTGTAGATTTCGCTGTGGTTCACGCGGTCAACCTGCCAGCCTGCATGCAGCGCGTCCCAGTGCGATGCTTCGTCAGCCGACACGGTGGCCATGCGGTCAACGTTGGCATGCACCAGCGCTACGCCTTCGGCCTCTGCCATAGTCACGACAGGCAGGGTCCGGCCAAGACGCTCACGCATAACCACGACGACGCGACGCTGGCCGTTCTGGTTCTCTTTTAGGCGGCGGTCCTTGCGGTCAGCCTTGGCGTTCTCTTGGCGGATGGTGCCGCCGAAGTATGCGCCGTCAACCTCGACATGGCCGGTCAGGACTTCGCCCGTGTGGACTTCCAAAGCCATCGCTTCGCGCAGCTTGTGGGCCAGAACGAATGCGGTCTTGTACTGGCAATCCAGATCGCGGGAAAGCTGCACCATGGACAGGCCCTTGGAGCCGTTCGCGGTGATGCAGATCGCGGCCAGCAGGTCAACGAAAGCCATCTTACGCGATGCAAAGATGGTGCCCGAGGTGACGCTGAACTGACGGTAGCAGCCCTTGCACTTGAACTTGCGACGGGTGGTGATTTTGTAGGTTTCGCAGCAGCCGCAATCCGGGCAGATCGCTTCGCCGTCAGTTTCCGGCCAGCGCATCTTGCAGAACGTGTCATGCGCAGCTTCTTCGCCTGCCTGGTAGATCGCCTTGAGGCTCAAGGTGCGAGCCGCTGCGGAAAGGAGGAAGTGCTGTGCCATTTGTCATCGCCTGCGTTACTTATGTAACGTATATAGTGCGTTGACGTAATGCAGGCAAGGGCATAAGTAACGTATACGATACATTTCTTATCGCAGGTGACACATGGTAGAAAAGACTGACTGGGAAGTGTTTGCGGCAAACATGCTCAAAGCCGAACTTAAGCGCAAAGGCGTGACCTATGCGCAGCTTGGGGAACTGGTCGAGGACAAGGAAGTTAACATCCGAAACAAATTGTCGCGGGGTAAGTTCACTGCGGCGTTTCTTCTGCAGTGCTTGTGTGCTATAAGGGTCGAAAGGATAGACCTGCCGCGATGACGCAAAAAAGCGAGCAAAAACAACCGAATGGCGTTCGCTATTGGCTCTTTGCCTTTGCGTCGGCAGTAGCTGTGTTTGCCGTGCTTTCGGTGCTAAAGTCCGTTAGCTTGGCAGCCGGGCTAACCTTTGCCGTCATCGTCGTCGTCATCGGCTGCATGTGGCTCAAGTTCACCAAATAGATCCTCCTGAACTGCTGGAGAGCGTATCCCGTGGACGACCAAAACCGCTCGCTCCACAGGCCGCCAAACCCCGCCATCAAACCGTTCAGTAATCTCTAAATCGACATCCATAACGATGCCCTGCCGAAGAGGGACGTTCAACCTGCCGGCCACCAGATCGGACAAGAATCTTGCATCTCTGATGGGCGCACCAAATGCACCCAATCTGGTTTGGAAGCCCCATCGTCTGGTTGGCGATGCGGCTAAAACGGCCTTCACCACAATGATTTCCATCCGCTCTACATTTACCCGCTCTTCTGGCTCATCCCTTCCCACACTCAATTGATTGCTGGGGAACGCCGCTCTCGGGACAACAACTTCGGGCCGCTGGTCAATCTGCGATGTGACCCCGACCCCGGTAACGTCATCGTCCTTTTCAAGCGCATGATACACCTCGGCTGCGTCATCGCGGCCTACGCCACTTTCCAGCAGCGCAACAATTTCCCCCGCCAACAGCCGCATATCCTCTTCGGACAAGCCCCTGACCTCAGGCGGTGCGTCACGGCCTGTCATATAGTCCATTACTTCGCTGATGCCCCAAGCGCCAACACTTTGAAAAACAAACAAAACAGAGGCAAAAATTGCGCCCTTAACCATCCCCCTCTTTTCGGCGTTGTCCGGCAGCCTAATGATACTTCCCAAGCGAAGGCTGCCAGGTCGAGTGCCGCCTAACTCGACCTGCCACACGTTTAATGGGTCAACATGCTGCCCAATCGTCTTGATTAGTCGCGACCAAGCCAAAGCGGCATTGGCTGCGGCCTCAAGGTCTAATCGAGTGCCCTGCTGTAAGTCTATGTATAGGGTGAGTTGTGTTTCGGTCATGCGCGAACCCTGCAACAGCGCACTCAACTTGTGGAGTCATTTCTTTCGCCCTCCGGAGCTTGGTGCGTTTGCTACATAAGGCCGCAAATATCCCACGGGGGGTCCGGGGGGTGTGAAACCCCCCGGCGGCCAGCCACAAGTGTCGCGCCAAAAGAAAAGGCCCCGCGTCACCGCAGGGCCTTTCCAAAGTCAAAGATCTGAAACCCTCAGACCAGCGCGGCTTTCGCCTGGCCGGCGATTGCGTTGAACGCCTCGGGCTCATGCACGGCCAGATCGGCGAGGACCTTGCGGTCCACTTCGATCCCGGCTTTCGCCAGACCGTTGATGAAGCGCGAATAGGTCATCTCGGCATCGAACAACCGGACGGCCGCGTTGATCCGCTGGATCCACAGCGCGCGGAAGTTGCGCTTGCGGGTCTTGCGGTCGCGGGTCGCGTACTGGTTGGCCTTGTCGACGGCCTGAGTGGCAGTGCGGAAGTTGGTGCTGCGCGCGGCGTAATAGCCCTTGGCAGCCTTGATCACCTTGCGGTGACGGGCGTGGGTGACCACACCTGATTTGACGCGGGACATCTGGTGCTCTCCTTACCGGTCGTAGGGCATGTACTTCTTGACGATCTTGGTGTCCGCAGCGGACAGCAGCATCGTTCCAGAAGCATCGCGAATGAACTTGGTCGTCCGCTTGATCATGCCGTGCCGTTTGCCGGCGACGCCAGCCTTGGCCCGACCGGAGGCCGTGAAGCTGAAACGCTTCTTCGCCGCCGACTTGGTCTTCATCTTGGGCATTTCCATCTCCGTGGTTTCAGGCACGACTCGGCATGCCACGTTGGCCGGCCGTGCGGGTAATGAAGCCGCTCCTATAGGCGGGGCGCAGGGCGGGCGCAAGAGGGTGCGGTGGTAACCGCAGCGTTCAACTGCCCAACCTGGCAAAGACGCCCAACATGACGGTCGGTACCTCGGCAAAGCTGTATCCGCCCGGCCGCGTCATCAGGGCCGTGACGATCATGCCGATCGCCGCCAGCCCGATGATCGCGGCCACGCGGGGTGCCCGCTGTTCAACCCATGCAGAAAGCAGTGACGGCAGGATCAGCACCAAAAGCACAATTCCCACCGTCAACACCAGATCCGTATCCATGATACCCCCCGGCAAGCGCCCTAAGGGGCAAGCTTACTCAGGGTCAACCCGCGAAATCAACCGTTCATCACAAGGCGCCACACGCAGGATGTTGGTCGTGCCCTTCACGTTGAACGGAACGCCTGCGGTGACCACGATCTGGTCTTCCTCGGTGGCGAACCCATCATCCCGTGCGGCCTTGACCGCCGCCAGCACTGCGCCCTTGAACCGGTCCTGCGGCGGGGTGATCACGCAATGCGCGCCCCAGGTCAGCGCCATGCGCCGCGCGGTGGACATAAGTGGTGTCAGTGCGATGATCGGTACATGCGGGCGTTCGCGTGCCACAAGGCTGGCCGTCGTGCCGGTCTGGCTGAAGCAGCAGATCGCCTTGATGTTGGTAGCTTCGGCAATCTCACGCGCGGCGGCCACGATCCCATCAGCCACCGATTCGCGGCGGACCACCCGGCTCGCCTCGATGATCGAGCGGTAGACACTGTCCTTCTCGACGCTCAGCGCCACGTTGTTCATCGTGGTCACGGCTTCGATCGGGTATTTGCCGGCGGCGGATTCAGCCGACAGCATGATTGCATCCGCGCCTTCGTAAATGGCCGTCGCCACGTCGCTGACTTCGGCCCGCGTGGGTACCGGGGCCTCGATCATCGACTCCAGCATCTGCGTCGCCACAATCACCGGTTTTGCTGCTGCCCGAGCACCGCGCACCAGCCGCTTCTGGATCGGCGGGACCGAGGTGACCGGCAGTTCCACCCCAAGGTCACCGCGCGCCACCATGATTCCGTCGCTGACCTGCAGGATGGCGTCATAGGCCTTCACCGCAGCCGGCTTTTCGATCTTCGACATGATTGCCGCGCGGCCCTTTGCCAGACTGCGCGCCTCGGTGACATCCTCTGGCCGCTGCACAAAGGACAGTGCCAGCCAGTCCACCCCCAGCTCGCAGACAAACTCCAGATCGCTCCGGTCCTTCTCCGACAGTGCCGCAACGGGCAGCACCACGTCCGGCACATTCACGCCCTTGCGGTTGGAGATCGTTCCCCCAACCTCGACGGTGCACTCGGCGAAGTCCTTGCCGCAGGCGTTCACAAGCAGCCGGATCTTTCCGTCATTCACCAACAGGCTGGTCCCTGGCTCCAGGGCGGCAAAGATCTCGGGGTGCGGCAGGTTTACCCGGGCCACGTCGCCGGGAACGCTGGACAGGTCCATCCGGAACGATGCCCCCTCCACCAGCTCTTCCTCGCCGTTGGCAAACACGCCGACCCGCAATTTCGGGCCCTGAAGGTCGGCCAGAATGCCGATCGGGCGACCGGTATCCTTTTCGACCTGGCGGATGATCTCATGGCGTTTCCTGATGTCATCATGGACGCCGTGGCTCATGTTCAGGCGGAACACATCGGCCCCTGCCTCGAACAAGGCACGAATCATCTCATAAGTGCTGGATGCCGGGCCAAGCGTGGCCACAATCTTCACGTTGCGGTGGCGGCGCATCGCCATCCTCCTGCTGATATTTCGGTTCATGTGGGCCGCGTGCCTTATGGCGCAATCCGAAAGCTGCCGCAACGCTTTCCCGCCGCTGGCGTCCAGCAAAGATCAACCCTATGCAGGACGGGTTCCAAACCGGCATGAGGCCCCAAGTGCCCTTCGAGCCCCTGTTGCCCGTCGAAATTGACGGAGTCCACCGCCCCGGCCGCTGGCTGATCACCTGTGACCATGCCTCGAACCACGTTCCGCCTTGGGTAAACGGCGGTGACCTTGGCATCCCGCCCGAGGATATGGCCCGCCACATCGCCTGGGATGTTGGCGCCGCAGGCCTTGCGCGCGACCTTGGCCGCCTCTTGGACAGCCCGGTGATCCTGTCGAACTTCAGCCGCCTGGTGATTGATCCCAACCGGGGTGAGGATGACCCGACCCTGGTGATGAAGCTTTATGATGGCACCATCATTCCCGCCAACCGCCACATCACACCCACGGGTGTGGAAGAGCGTCTGGACCGCCTTTACCGTCCCTATCACGCCGCCTACGCGCGGCTTGCGGCCCTGCATCCGCAGCGGGTGATCGTGGCGATCCACTCGTTCACCCCGTGCCTGCGTGGTCGTCCGCCCCGGCCCTGGCATGTGGGCGTTCTCTATTCGCATCTGGATGGGCGGTTTTCCAAACCCCTGATTGCACGGCTGCACGGCGAAACTGACCTGTGTATCGGTGATAATGAGCCATACTCGGGCCATCTGCCCAATGATGCCATCGACCGCCACGCCTTGCGCCTTGGGCGGCACAACACGCTGATCGAAATGCGCAATGACCTGATCCAGACCCCCGAAAGCCAGGCCCATTGGGCCGCCCGCCTCGCCCCGATCCTGACCGAAATGCTGAAGGACTTTTGACCATGGACGACCAGACCCGCACCGAGCTTGAGGCCGCCGCCTTCCGCGCGCTTGTCCACCACCTGATGGACAAGCGCCCCGAGGTGCAGAACATCGACCTGATGAACCTTGGCGGCTTTTGCCGCAACTGCCTGTCGCGCTGGTATCAAGAGGCTGCCGCGAAAAAGGGCATAGAGCTGACCAAGGACGCCGCGCGTGAGATTGTCTATGGCATGCCCTATGCCGAATGGGTTGCGCAGAACCAGACAGTCGCAGATCCCGCAAAACAGGCCGCCTTTCAGCAGGCATTTGCCAAGAACGTCGGCAAGACAGACTGACCGCCCGGTCCTGCCGTCAGACAGCGAAAAGTTGATACCATCCGGGCGTCGGGAATCATGGGCGCAGCGCCGGGCCTCTGCTATCGTTTTTGCATGCTGCTTCAGGTCCGCCACAGCTATTCCCGCGCCGAATGGATCAGCGATGCCGTTGTCCATGTCCTGGGTGTGGTTGCAGCCCTGATCGCGGTGCCGGTCCTGATCACCATGGCGGTGGTTCTGCGCGGCGATACGCCGGCTGTCGCCTCGACCACGGTTTACGGTGTGGCGCTGCTTGCGATGCTGGGCTTTTCCGCGCTTTACAACATGACCACGCGGCCCCGGCCCCGGCGCATCTTTCGCAGCCTGGACCACACCGCCATTCTGGTGAAGATAGCCGCCACCTACACTCCCTTTGCGCTGCTGTCGGGGGCCGAGGCGACCTGGCTTCTGGCCGGGCTTTGGACCGCGGCGCTGGTGGGCGCGGCCATGCGGGCCTTTGCCCCGGACCGGTTGAAACTTGCCGCCGTTGCGCTGGCGCTGCTGATGGGGTGGGCCGGGTTGCTGGCGGGGGGTGAGGTGTTTGCCAACCTGTCCTTCCCGGTGATGGCGCTGATTGTGACCGGTGGGCTGCTTTACACTCTCGGCGTGGCGTTCTTCCTGTTTGACCGGCTGCCGTTTCACTACACGATCTGGCATGTGTGCGTGCTTGCGGCCAGCGCAGTGTTCTACGCCGCTGTCACCGTGCAACTGGTGCAGACCGCCTAAAGCCCCGCCCAGCGCAGAACCGCGACCACCGCCACGCCCAGCAGAGCCGCCGCCACATCGTTGCGGAAGGTGACCGTCAGCCCCACGACCGCCGCCAATGCCAAAGCCTCGGCCAGCCCGCCCTGGACCAGCGCCAAGGCTGCGATGCCTGCCATGACTGCCAGCGGGGTTGCGCGCAAGGCGGCCTCCAGCGTGGCCGATTGCGGCATGAATCGCATCAGCACAAAACCCGCCACCCGGCACAGGAACGCCGCCGCCGCCATCACCGCCAGCAGGATTGGAAAGCTGTCGGTCATCTTGACCGCCGCTGCAGGATGGCGGCAACCGCCCCACCGGCCAGCCCGGCGCCAATCACTGCCAGGGCCGGTCCTGCCACCCGCGCGATGGCCAGCGCCGCAAGCGCGCCCACCACCACCGGCACCAGATCGGCCCGCCGCTTGACCATCGCCGTGGTCATCGCGGTGGCAAAGGCTGCCAGCATCAGGTCAAACCCCAGGGCCTGCGGTTCGGGCAGAATGCTGACCGCGCCCGCGCCAAGGGCCGTGCCGACCAGCCAGCCCACGAACATCGGCGCGCCGGTGCCAGCAAGGTAGGCGCGGTCCGCCTCACCCGCGTGGATCGCCCGCATTGTCACCATCCAGTTGGCATCGCCAAGCAGAAGCAGGCTGCCATAGGCCTTGGGCGCGCTGACCTGCGCCAGCCAGGGCTGCAGCGCCGCGCCAAACAGGACATAGCGCGCGTTCACCACCAGGATCGTGGCGAAAAGGGCCGTCAGCGTGGCGCTGCCGCTGTGGATCAGGTTGATGGCCGCCAATTGCGCTGACCCGGAATAGATCGCGGCACTGGTCGCCACCGCCGCGCTGATGCCGAACCCCGCTTGCGCCGCCACAAGGCCGACGCCAAGCCCATAGGCAAAGATGCTGAACCCAAGCGGAATCCCGTCCCGCGCCCCGCGCCGGAAGCCGTCAAGGGTGAACGGGGCGCTCATGGCGTTGGGCCGGGGGGGCCAGCTTGATCGGCGATGCCCAAGGTCTTGAACGCACGCGCCAAAAGGGCGCTATCCCGGCTGCACACGTCAGATCGCCGCTTTGCGCATCTCATCCAGATAAATCTCGCGCATCCGCGCTGCGACCGGGCCGGGCTTGCCGGTTCCGACCGGTTTGCCATCCACCTCGACCACCGGCATCACGAAGATCGACGCGGCGGTCGAAAACGCCTCATCCGCGTCCTGCGCTTCGGCCGCCGTGAAGGGGCGCTCTTCGATTTCAAACTGCGCTTCGGTGGCGAACCGCAAGACCGCGGCCCGGGTGATGCCGTGCAGGATATCAGTGCCAAGCTGGCGGGTGATGATCTTGTTGCCCTTCACGATATAGGCGTTGTTTGACGTGCCTTCGGTGATCGCGCCGTCTTCATCGGTGAACCAGCTGTCATCGACGCCCGCCTTCTTGGCCGCCATCTTGCCCATCGAGGGGTACAAAAGCTGCACCGTCTTGATGTCCACCCGGCCCCATCGCAGATCAGGCAGGGTGATGACCTTGAACCCGGTCTTTGCCGCCGGGGCATCCGCAAGGTTCGGGACGTTCTGGGTGAAGGCGACAATCGTGCCCGGCAGGTTCGGGTCGGGGAACATGAAGCTGCGGTCGCCGGGATTTCCGCGCGTGACCTGCAGATAGATCATTCCCTGATCAATGCCGTTCAACGCCACCAACTCGCGGTGCATCGCCAGAAGGTCACCTTCAGAGATCGGGCAGGTCATCTCCAGTTCCGCCAGCGACCGCGCCAGCCGCTTCACATGGCCGTCAAAGTCGATCAGCTTGCCATCCAGCACCGAGGTCACCTCATAGACCCCGTCGGCCATCAGGAACCCCCGGTCAAAGATCGAGACCTTGGCCTCGCCCTCGGGCAGGTAGTCGCCGTTCACATAGACGGTGCGGGTCATGCTCTCATCCCCAAAGGTTGGCATCGGGCGGGTGGACCCCTGACACGTCGTAGAACAGGGGATTGCTGCGGTCTTCCGACAGAAGAAGGGGGCCGTCAAGGTCTGTCCAGTCTGACCCCTGGGCCAGCAGGACGGCGGGGGCCATCGCCAGCGACGATCCGACCATGCAGCCGATCATGACCTTGAATCCCATCTGGCGCGCAAGGTCGCGGGTGGCAAAACCCTCGGTCAGGCCGCCTGTCTTGTCCAGTTTCAGGTTCACCACGTCATATTTGGCCCTCAGCGCCGCAAGGCTGGCGCGGTCAAAGCAGGATTCGTCGGCGCAGACCGGCAGGGGGCGGGCAATCTCGGCCAGCATGTCGTCTTGCCCGGCGGGAAGGGGTTGTTCGACCAGTTCCACCCCCAGCCCTAGAAGATGGGGCGCAAGGTCGCTGTAGACTTCGGGCGTCCAGCCTTCGTTCGCGTCGATGATGATGCGCGACCGGGGGGCACCCTGACGCACCGCCTCAAGCCGGGGCATGTCGTCGGGCGTGCCAAGCTTGATCTTCAGGATCGGGCGGTGGGCGTTTGCGGCGGCGGCTGCACGCATACCCTCGGGCGAGGACAGGGAGAGGGTGAAGGCGGTCACCACGGCATGCGGGTCAGGCTGGCCAGCAAGCGCCCAGACCCGCTTGCCGGCCAGCTTGGCCTCAAGGTCCCACAGCGCGCAGTCAACGGCATTGCGCGCCGCACCGGGGGGAAGGGCAGATTGCAGCTGCGCACGGGTGACGCCTTCGGGCAACGCCGCGATCTGCGCGCGCACGCTTTCGGGCGTTTCGCCATAGCGGGCGTAGGGCACACATTCGCCCCGGCCCTCTGCCCCACCACTCGCGATGCGGATGGTCAGCACCCTCGCCTCGGTCTTGGAGCCGCGGCTGATGGTGAAGGTCTGCGCAAGGCGAAAGCGGTCATCGGATATGGTAATCATGGGGATAGATTGCCGCTGAAACGCCGCTGCGCAAGGGGCGCAGATGCTGCGCGTGCGAAATCCGCTTGCGGTCGGCCGCGCAAGATTATATCGCAGCTGCAGCATCCTTTGAAACATGATTGCCCGAAGGTCTGATCCTATGAGCTTCCGCCTGCAGCCCGCCGCCCCCGCCCGCCCGAACCGCTGCCAGCTTTTCGCGCCAGGCTCACGGCCGGAACTCTTTGCAAAGATGGCGGCTTCGGCGGCGGATGTGATCAACCTTGATCTGGAGGATTCGGTCGCCCCTGCGGACAAGCCACAGGCGCGGGCGAACATCATCAAGGCGATCTCTGAGGTGGATTGGGGCAACAAGACCCTTAGCGTGCGGATCAACGGCCTTGATACGCCCTACTGGTACCGCGACGTGGTCGACCTGTTGGAGCAGGCCGGGCCAAGGCTGGACCAGATCATGATCCCAAAGGTCGGTTGCGCGGCCGATGTCTATGCCGTCGATGCCCTTGTCACCGCCTGTGAGGCAGCGGCGGGTCGCAGCAAACGGATCAGCCTTGAGGTGATCATCGAAACGGCTGCAGGCATCGCCCATGTCGAGGAGATTGCCGCCAGTTCACCCCGTTTGCAGGCGATGAGCCTGGGTGCCGCGGATTTCGCGGCCAGCATGGGGATGCAGACCACCGGCATCGGCGGGACGCAGGAAAACTACTACATGCACCGGGACGGGGCAAAGTACTGGTCCGACCCCTGGCACTGGGCGCAAGCCGCCATCGTTGCCGCCTGCCGGACGCATGGGGTGCTGCCGGTAGACGGGCCGTTTGGCGACTTTTCCGACGAGGACGGCTTTCGTGCGCAAGCTCGGCGGTCGGCGACGCTGGGGATGGTCGGCAAATGGGCGATCCACCCAAAGCAGGTCGCGCTGGCCAATGAGGTGTTCACCCCATCGGATCAAGCCGTGCTTGAGGCGCGCGAGATCCTTGCAGCGATGGAGGCGGCGAAGGCTGCCGGGCAAGGTGCTGCGGTCTACAAGGGGCGGCTGGTGGACATCGCCTCCATGCGGCAGGCCGAGGTGATCGTGCGGCAGGCAGAGCTGATCAGTGGCGCATCCAAGGCCCTGTCATGAATCCCAAGGCCTTGGCAGGAATCGTTGACAAACCGCCCTTGAAACGGGCAGGTTTACGCTGCGGCAGCCTGCCAAGCGGGCAAGTCGCAAAGAATACCTGAGCCGCGCACCAGGGGAGGGGAGGCCCCGCGCGGCGACTAGGGAGGATGCACGCCCCGTGGTGAAAACCACGGGGCGCTGCTGTTTCAAGGCCGGTTCCTTGCAAGCCCATCTGGGTTCGCCACTGCCATCCGCACACCCGATCTTGCCGAGTTGCATCAGGCCTGCCCCGCGGGCATATAGGGGCTGACCCCGGAAGGATTGTCGCATGAACTATCTTGAGTTTGAAAAGCCCCTCGCCGAGATCGAAGGCAAGGCCGAAGAGCTTCGGGCGATGGCCAAAAGCAGCCCTGGGATGGACGTCTCGAAAGAGGCCGAAGGGCTGGACCGCAAGGCGGAAACGGCGCTGCGGGATTTGTACAAGAACCTGAGCGCATGGCAGAAATGTCAGGTGGCGCGCCACCCGGACCGGCCGCATTGCAAGGACTATGTCGAGGCGCTGTTCACCGAATTCACCTCGCTTGCCGGGGATCGGGCCTTTGCCGATGACCATGCCGTGATGGGCGGGGTCGCGCGGTTTCAGGATCAGCCGGTGCTGGTGATCGGGCATGAAAAGGGTAACGACACCAAGACCCGGATCGAACGAAATTTCGGCATGGCCCGCCCCGAGGGCTATCGCAAGGCGATCCGCCTCATGGACCTGGCCGACCGGTTCCGTTTGCCGGTGATCACGCTGGTTGATACGCCCGGCGCCTATCCCGGCAAGGGTGCGGAAGAACGCGGTCAGGCCGAGGCGATTGCGCGGTCGACCGAAAAGTGCCTTGCCATCGGTGTGCCCTTGATCAGCGTGGTGATCGGTGAGGGTGGGTCCGGCGGCGCGGTGGCCTTCGCCACGGCGAACCGGGTCGCGATGCTGGAACACAGCGTCTATTCGGTGATCAGCCCGGAAGGCTGCGCCAGCATCCTGTGGAAAGACGCCGACAAGATGCGCGAAGCCGCCGAGGCCTTGCGCCTGACCGCGCAGGACCTGCAAAAGCTGGGCGTGATTGACCGGATCATCAAAGAGCCGATGGGTGGCGCGCAGCGCGCGCCGAAAGAGGCGATTGATGCGGTTGGCAAGGCCATCGAGGCGATGCTGAAGGATCTGTCGTCGAAGAAACCCGACGCCCTGATCAAGGATCGGCGGCAAAAGTTTCTGGACATGGGCACCAAGGGCCTCGCTGCGTGAACCCCTGGCTGATCGTCTTCATTGCCGGGCTGATGGAAACCGGCTGGGCGCTGGGTCTGAAATACTCCGACGGGTTCACCAAGGTGGTGCCTACGGTGGTGACCATCGTGCTGGCGCTGGGATCGTTTTACCTTTTGTCACAGGCGATGAAGACGCTGCCGGTAGGCACGGCCTATGCCGTTTGGGTTGGCATCGGCGCGGTGGGCACGGCGATTGCGGCGGTGTTCCTCTTTGGAGAGCCGGTCAGCCCGATGCGGGTGCTGGGGGTGCTGCTGATCCTGGCCGGGATCGCCGCACTGAAATTCGCATGATCCGGGCGGGACTGCTGATCCTTGCACTCGCGGCCCCTGCGGCTGCGGGCACGCTGGAAGGCAGGTTGGTCACCTTTACCGTAGAAACCTGGGATCTGCGCGAGGCACCGCTTTTGGCCGCGCGGGGCCGGACGGTGACCGTGGGCCAAGGGGTGGAATTCGGGCTAGAGCCGGAGGGCCTGACCGGCGGTCTTGATGTGGTGCCGGTGACGGTCGAGATCGGACCGACGCGGATCGAGCTGAGCTATCCCCGCGGGATCGGGCGGTTCTTTGAGGCAAGGTTCAACGGCTATGTGCTGCGGTTTGAAACCGACTGCGCCTTGTTCGAAAGCGTAGAGATTGATCCGGCACGGACCACGATGAAGGTGACCGAGGTCTGGTCCGAGGCCGGGGCGCTTTACATCAACGTCTCGGGTCTGGGCTATGGCCCGCAAGCGCGACTGGCGCTGGAAGTTGAAGTGTCGGATTGCCCGCTGAGTTGACTGCCGAGTTGACTGCCGAGTTGACTGCGGCTGGCCGCTGGGGGTTTCACACCCCCAGACCCCGGTGGGATATTTTCGCAAATGTGAAGAACCTGGCGTCAGGTTTTGAAGAAGTGGTCATCAGCCTTTGAACCCGGCCTCGGCCATCAGGCGGTTGGAGTGGGTTTCAACCTCAGCCTCAAGGCGGGCCATGAATTCAGAGATCGGCAGGCCCGGCGCGATGGGGGGCAGGAATTCGACCACGGCCAGCCCGGGTTTGCGCAGGATGCCGCGTTTCGGCCAGAAGACGCCAACATTGGTGGCCACGGGATAGCAGGGTTGGCCAAGCTGGTCATACAGCAGGCCCGTGCCGACCTTGTAGGCCTTCTTGACCCCCGGGGCGACGCGGGTGCCCTGGGGGTAGATGATCAGCTGGCCCGCCTCGGCTGCGCCGGCGGCGACATCAGCCTTCATCCGGGCGATGGCCGCGCCGCGCTTGCCACGGTCGACAGGCACGCAGCCGATCTTGCGGGCGTATTGGCCAAGGAAGGGGGCATACATCAGTTCGGCCTTCATGACGAACTTGCCCGCCGGAACGGCGTGGAAGATCAGGATGATGTCAAGAAAGCTTTGGTGTTTGGCGGCGATCAGCGCCTCAGTTGTCGGGGGGGTGCCGCGCACCTCGCACCGGATGCCGCACAGGATGCGCAGGGTGAAGATCACCCAGCGGCAATAGCCATGCATGGCCGCATAGGCGCCCCGGCGCGAGAACAGCGCCCAAGGGGCGAAGATGATCGCGATCACCGCCATGGCCAGATACATCTGGACCACAAACACCAGCGAGAGAACCCAGCGGAGTGCGGTCATGTCAGCTCCTTCAGCTTGGCAAAGGCGGCGCGGCGGGTGGCAAGAAAGGCGACCAGCGCCGCCACCGGTGGCAGGACCAGTGGCCAAAGCCAGCCCTTGCCCGCAAAGCCAAGGCCGGTCAGGAACCCGCCCGCTGCATCGGCGGCGGGCAGGGCGGCAACCCCGGCCATCCCCGCAGCGGCCCCGACGGCTGCCCCGGCCAGCGTGCGCAGGGTAAAGCGGCGGACGAAGGCACGGGCGATGTAGTTGTCCTTGGCGCCCACAAGGCGCAGGACGCGGATCACCTCACTGTTGGCGGCAAGGGCTGCGCGGGCGGCAAGGGTGATCATCGCCGCCATCGCAGCCCCGATCAGAACGATGGACAGAACGCCCAGCAGCCGGATACGGCTTGCCGCTTCGGCCAGGGGGCGGCGCCAGCGGGTGTGGTCATCCAAAAGGGCGCCGGGGGCCTCGGCGGCCAGGCGCTGGCGCAGACCTTCGGCGTCGTAGGGCGGATCGCCCTCAACCACCTCAAACAGGCGGGGGATCGGCAACGCCTCAATCGGCAGGCCGGGGCCGAACCACGGCTCCAGCAGGGCGCGGGCCTCGGCATCGTCGATGGCGCGGAAGCTGGCGATGCCGGGGGTGGTGGCAAGGGCGGACAAGACGGCGTCGGTCTGGATCTGCACCTGATCCAGCGGGGCGGAAAGGCGAATGGTGGCAGTGCGGGCCAGCGCCTCGGACCAGCGGTCAGCCAGGCGACCCGAGGCAAGCGACAGGGCCAGCGCGAACACACACAGGAAGGTCATCGCCCCGGCGGTGAAGGTGGTCAACCAGCCGGTCGGGCCGGACGGGGGCACAACTTGCAGCGCGCGGGTGGCGGGGCTGGCAGGCTTGGCGGCGGGAAACTTCACAGGTCGGCCCCTGCCAGTTGAATCCGGTGCTTGGCGATGCGCAGGACCCGCGCCTGGATCTGCGCCTTGGCCTGACGGATCAGGTTCAGGTCATGCGTGGCGACAAGGATCGTCTTGCCCATGCGGTTCAGTTCCACCAGCAGGGTCAGGATGCGCAGCGACATTTCCCAGTCCACGTTGCCGGTGGGCTCATCCGCAAGGATCACATCAGGGTCAACGATGACCGCGCGGGCAAGGGCGGCGCGCTGGCGTTCGCCACCCGAAAGCTGCGGGGGCAATGCGTCGGCAAGATGGTCAAGCCCGACCCAGCCCAAGAGGTCCTTCATGTCCTGGCCGTCGCTTTCGCGATCGGACACGGTGAAGGGCAGCGCCATGTTGGCGGCCAGCGACATGTGGTCCAGAAACTTGCAGTCCTGATGCACGATGCCGATGCGGCGGCGGGTGCGGGCCACGTCGTCGCGCGACAGCGTTTTCACGTCGCGGTCAAAGAGGGTGACCTTGCCTGTGGTGGCTTGCAACTCGGCATAGGCCAGTTTCAGGAAGGTCGATTTGCCTGATCCGGACGGCCCGGTCAGGAAATGAAACGACCCCGGCGACAGCCGAAGCGACACGTCTGACAAGAGATCGCCCCCGCCATAACTGTAGGCCACGTTTTCAAAGGCGATCACGACAGTCCCTCTGGAGTTCCCTTGGCCGATTTACCGGTCTTGACGCTGGTTTTGCCGCAACCCGCTGCTTTGCGACTGCGCTTTCCATCGCACAGCCGTAAACGATTGCACAAGGGCGCGCTACAAAGCCTTGGAACAACAGGAATTAAGAGTTACAAACGCAGTTGAGGAAGCCGGAAACAGGCTTTGAGGGATACGAATGCGGTTGGTTTGCCCGAATTGTGAAGCCAAGTACGAAGTTCCGGAAGACGCGATTCCGGATGTCGGACGAGACGTGCAATGTGCCAGTTGCGGACATTCGTGGTTTCAGATGCGCCCCCGCCCAGCCGGAGCAGTGGCCGAGCCGCCACAGCCTGCAACAGCAGAACCAGAGCTGGCGACACCAGAACCGGCCGATACTGAAACAGTCGCGCCCGACAGTGGGGCCCTCGCTGAGGCAGGTCCCGCAGAGGCTGTTGCAGACATCCCCACCGCGGAACTTACAGTCGCTGAAGATCCAATCGTAGAAGAGCCTGCCGTAGAGCCGCCAGTTGCCGATATGCCCCAGGCGGACACGGCAGCAACAGAAATCACCGCTGCCGAAGATGCGGCCGCTGAACCTGACGGAGCCACCGCCGAGAGCGTTGAGGCAGGCCTGACGACCGCAGCGGACACCGCGCCAGACACCGTTCTGGAGCCTGAGCCTGAGCCTGAGCCTGAGGTTGAGCCCACTCCCGTGATCGAAGCGGACAGTGGCGCCGTTGTGCCGCCCTTGGCGGGTGATGACGCGGTGGCAGTACTGGCACCACAACCGTCTGCCGAAGACGCCTTTGCCGGCGATGCCGACACTTCCTTTGAACCGGCGGTTGAGGGTGTCGCGCCCTCCGAACCAGAAGCAGAATCCCAGGCCGACCCAGCGCCTTCACAGGTGGCTGCGGCGGCCTATGCGGTGGATGAAAGCGTCCTTGCGATCCTGCGCGAAGAGGCCGAGCGGGAGGCGCAAGCCCGCCGTGCCGAAGCGCAGACCCTGGAAAGCCAGACCGATCTGGGCCTGGACGCGGCAATGCCCGGCCGCACGAAACCTGCGGCGTTCAATTCCAACGGTGCCGCGCCGGACCAGATCAGCGACGCCGCGCTGAAGCCATCGGCCCGGCGTGACCTGCTGCCGGATGTCGAGGAAATCAACTCCACCCTGCGCCCGTCAGAAGCTGCGGTGCCAGATTTCATCCAGTCCGGCCCCCCCCAAAGCGAGCAGCGGGGCTTCCGCAGCGGATTTCTTATGGTGATGACCGTGGCCATCATCGGCACCGCGATATACACCGCCGCGCCTAGCCTTTCGGTCATGGTGCCAGCGCTTGCCGGCCCGCTTGAGGTCTTTGTAGGTGCGGTTGACAGCCTGCGCCTGTCGCTGGACGGGATCATGCAATCGGCCACCGTCGCAATCAACGGCGGCTAAGCCCGGAATACCCAAACCGGGCTTGCCCCTTTGCGGGCGGGCCTCTATCCCTTGCGCAATGCCATTGCCTGCCTGATTGCCGCAAGGAGCCGCCATGACCAATACCCGTTTCGACAAGTCGAAGCTTCCCAGCCGCCATGTGACCGAAGGTCCGGCGCGCGCCCCGCACCGCAGCTATTTCTACGCGATGGGGATCACCGAGGAAGAGATTCACCAGCCCTGGGTGGGCGTGGCGACCTGCTGGAACGAAGCAGCCCCCTGCAACATCGCGCTGAACCGTCAGGCGCAGATCGTGAAGCACGGCGTCAAGAAGGGCGGCGGCACCCCGCGTGAGTTCACGACGATCACCGTCACCGACGGCATTGCCATGGGGCATGAGGGGATGCGCTCCTCGCTGGCGTCACGTGATGCGATTGCCGACACGGTGGAACTGACGATGCGCGGGCACTGCTATGACGCGCTGGTCGGCCTTGCGGGCTGCGACAAATCCCTGCCGGGGATGATGATGGCGATGATCCGCCTGAACGTGCCGTCGGTCTTCATCTACGGCGGATCGATCTTGCCGGGCCGCTACAAGGGCCAGGACATCACCGTGCAGGACATGTTCGAGGCCGTGGGCAAGCACCAGGCCGGGAACCTGTCGGATGCCGAGCTGGAGATCATGGAGCGGGTTGCTTGCCCATCTTCGGGCGCTTGCGGCGCGCAATATACGGCCAACACGATGGCCTGCGTCAGCGAGGCGATCGGTCTGGCACTGTTGAATTCGTCTTCCGCGCCTGCCCCCTATGAAAGCCGCGACCAATATGGCGAGGCGTCTGGCGTCGCCGTGATGCACCTGATCGAGAAGAACATCCGCGCGCGCGATATCGTGACGCGCAAGGCGCTGGAGAACGCGGCGCGCGTGGTGGGCTGCACGGGTGGCAGCACCAACGCGGCGCTGCACCTTCCCGCAATGGCGCATGAGGCGGGGATTGATTTCGACCTCTTCGACGTGGCGTCCTACATGAAGGACACGCCCTACTTCGTCGACCTGCGGCCGGGCGGCAAATACGTTGCCAAGGACCTGCACGAAGTCGGCGGCGTGGCGGTGGTGATGAAGGAACTGGCGAAAGCGGGCCTTCTGCACCTTGATTGCATGACCGCCAGCGGCAAGACGCTGGGCGAGTCGCTTGACGAAATCCCTGGCGAGGCGGATGGCAGGGTGATCTATCACATCGGCTCGCCCATCACCAAAACGGGTGGCGTGGTCGCATTGCAGGGCAACCTTGCGCCGGATGGGGCGATCGTCAAGGTCGCGGGGATGACCGAGGCAGAACAGGTGTTCTCGGGACCAGCGCGGGTGTTCGAGTGTGAGGAAGAGGCCTTTGAAGCCGTGAAGCAGCGCGCTTACGAAGAAGGCGAAGTCATTGTCATCCGCAACGAAGGCCCCGCTGGCGGGCCGGGTATGCGCGAAATGCTGTCGACCACGGCAGCGCTGAGCGGTCAGGGCATGGGCAAGAAGGTGGCACTGATCACCGACGGGCGCTTCAGCGGGGCGACGCGGGGTTTCTGCGTTGGTCATGTCGGGCCCGAGGCCGCGCATGGCGGGCCGATTGCCCTGTTGCAGAACGGCGACGTCATCACGCTGAACGCCCTGACCGGCGAGATCTCGGTGGCGGTTTCTGATGCGGAAATGGCGCGGCGCAAGACCGAATGGAAAGGCCCGCGCAAGACGCAGTATACCAGCGGCGCGATCTACAAGTTCACCAAACTGGTCGGCGGAGCGCGTTGGGGGGCGGTAACGCACCCGGGTGCGAAGGGCGAAAGCCACATCTACATGGACCAATAGGTCCAGCCCATGGCCGGGCGCCTGTCGCAGCTTCTGGACCAGTGGCGCCTGCGCAAGGTGCAGGATCGCTGGTCCAACGCCGCCGATGACGCCCCGGTGATGGAGGCCTTCGCCCTGCGCCGCCTGCGCGCCGAGGCGCGCACCATGCGCCGTCAGATCGACCGGGTAATCCATGCTGCCGATTACCGGCTGGGCCTGCCTGCGTTGGCGGCGGGCCTGCCGCGCATGCCGCTTGGCACTGACTGGGTCTGGCGGCCCGATGCCTGGCGTGGGGGGCTTGCGGTGCCCGGTGCCGTGGCAGCACCCGGTCGCACCGCGATCAGCGACGACCTGGCACTTTTCCACGACTGCCCTTTGGCCGAAGTTGCCTTGCGCCAATCCCGCAATCAGGGTGAGGCGGACCGCGCCCCCTTTGGCATTGCACTGGATGTGTTTGCCTTCCGGGGGACGTTCCTGTCGCTTGCCGTGGCTTTCCCGGCCGAGGCCTTGGCCGGCCTGCGCGCCCGTCATATCCGGCGCATCGATGCGCTGATCGATGCGCAGGACGGCGATAACGCCCCGCTGCAAGCCTTTGCCCGGCTGAACATCAAGCACGGCCCCAACGTCGCCCAACTGGTGCAGGATATTCCTGCAACTGGGCCCACCAAGCTGGTTGAGTTCGACCTTGCCTATGCCGGACTGGATGAGACACGGATCGAACATCTGTGGCTGGATCTGATCTTCAACGCCCCGGCCTTGTCGCGGATCACGCTGCGCGATCTGGTCGCCAGCCGCCGCCCCCGCGCCGAATTGTGAGGCCATGATGCAAGACCCTGCGCTGACCCTGACCCAGACCCGCATCATCGAAGGTGTTTGGGAAGGGGTGCTTGCCGGGGCAGAGGACGCCAGCCCATCGCTTGAGGCCCGCTATCAGGACGGGGTGCTGCCCGGCCTGACGCTTGCCGCCATGCCCGGAGCGCCCGGCCGTTTTGCCGTGCGCCTGCCAATCCCGACCGCCGTTTTGGGCGAAGGGGTGCAGACGGTGTTGCTGAGTGCGGGGGATGTGGTGCTGGCCCGGATCACCCTGGTCGTCGGCGTGCCGCTGGAAGACGACCTGCGCGCCGAAATCAGCCTGCTGCGGGCCGAGCTTGACCTTTTGAAGCGCGCCTTCCGCCGCCACTGCGCGGAAACGGCGGCCTAGGGCGCAAAAGTTTTCGAAAACTTTTGCAAATTCCTTCGAAGGAATTTGGTCCCTACCCCCAGGTTGGGTGGAACTTTCCAGCGGGGGACGCGGTAAAGATCTCGCACCCTGTTGCGGTCACGCCGACCGAATGTTCGAACTGCGCCGAAAGCGATTTGTCGCGGGTCACGGCAGTCCAGTCATCGGCCAACACCTTGGTTTCCGGCCGGCCAAGGTTCACCATCGGCTCGATCGTGAAGAACATACCCTCTTCCAGCACCGGGCCAGACCCCGGACGGCCATAGTGCAGCACATTTGGCGGCGCGTGGAACACCCGGCCAAGGCCATGGCCGCAGAAATCGCGCACCACGCTCATCCGGTTGGCCTCGACATAAGACTGGATCGCATGGCCGATATCACCGAACGTGTTGCCGGGCTTGACTGCCGCGATGCCGCGCATCAGGCCTTCGTGCGTTACCTCGATCAGGCGTTCGGATTTGCGGGGCAGCGCGCCCGCCACATACATCCGGCTGGTATCACCGAACCATCCGTCAACGATTACCGTCACGTCCACATTCAGGATATCGCCATCAGCCAGCAGCTTTGGCCCCGGTATGCCGTGGCACACCACGTGGTTCACCGAGATGCAGGATGCGTGGCGATACCCCTTGTAGCCAATGGTGGCCGAGGTGACGCCAAGGCGATTGATTTCCTCGGTGATGAATTCATCAATCGCGGCGGTCGTCGTTCCGGGCATAACCAGCGGGGCCACAGAGTCGAGGATTTCCGCCGCAACCCGACCTGCGGCGCGCATACCGGCGAAATCCGCATCTTCATAGATGCGGATACCGTCCCGGGTGATCCTTGCGCGAATATCGTCCAATTCAAACTCCTGTCGGGGGTATTTAGGCTGCCTTTGCGGATTTGGCCAGAGCCACGGGCTTTGAAAGCGGGTCCGGCGGGGCTATACCCGCGACTGTGAACAGGGGAAGGTGCAAGATGACCAATCCAACCGCCGCAATGCTGGTGATCGGCGATGAAATCCTGTCGGGGCGCACACGCGATTCCAACATGCATCACCTTGCGCAGGAACTGACCCGGATCGGCATCACCTTGTGCGAGGCGCGGGTGGTGGCGGACGCGCATTCCGACATTGTGGCCGCCGTGCGCGCGCTGTCGGCAGGCCATACCCATGTCTTCACCAGCGGCGGCATCGGCCCCACGCATGACGACATCACCGCTGACGCCATTGCCGATGCGATGGGGGCCAGCATCAGCCACCGGGCCGATGCCATGGCCCTGCTGCAGGCGCATTACGACCGCGCAGGACTGCCCTTCAACGACGCGCGCCAGCGGATGGCCCGCATCCCCGAAGGTGCCACTCTGATCGATAACCCGGTGTCCACAGCGCCCGGTTTCACGCTGGGCAATGTGCATGTGATGGCAGGCGTGCCGAACATTTTTCAGGCGATGGTTGCCAGCGTCCTGCCCAAGTTGACCGGCGGCGCGCCCCTGCTGTCGCAATCCCTTCGCGTCAACCGGGGTGAGGGCGAGATTGCCGGTCCCTTCGGCGCGCTTGCGGCCGAATATCCCGACCTTTCGATGGGGTCCTACCCCTTTATCCAGAACGGCGCGCATGGCACCAATCTGGTCATCCGTGGCACCGATCCGGCCTTGCTGGACGCGGCCATGGTCCGCCTCACGCAGCTTTTCGGATGACGCCCGATACCCTTGCCACCGTGATGGAGGCGACCTGGCCCCCCGCCCGGCTGTGGCAGATGGGGCCGTTCCTGATGCGCGACGGTGCTGGCGGCGGCAAGCGTGTGTCGGCGGCCAGTCTTGCGGCAAATGGTGCGGCTGCCTGGACCGAAACCGATCTGGCTGCGCTTGAGGCGACGCCCGAGCCGCTGGTCCTGATCCGTGCGGCAGACACGGCTCTTGATGCAGCCCTTGCCGCGCGCGGCTGGCAGGTGATTGACCCGGTGGTTGCCTATGCCGCCCCGGTTGCCGCCTTGCAGGCTGATCTGCCGCCACTGTCGGACTTTCCCCACTGGCCCCCCTTGCACATCGCCCGCAGCCTTTGGGACGAAGGCGGCATCGGCCCTGCCCGTCTGGCGGTCATGGACCGGGTGACCGGCCCCAAGACAGCACTTCTGTCCCGCCTGGGGGACCGTCCCGCCGGGGTGGCCTTTGTCGCGCTGCACGGCGATACGGCCATGCTGCACGCGCTTGAGGTGCGGCCCGGTCTGCGCCGTCAAGGCGTGGGGCAAACCCTGCTGCGTGCCGCCGCGAACTGGGCCGGGGCAGAAGGGGCGGCGCAGCTGGCGCTGGTTGTCACCACGCGGAACACTGCCGCCCGCGCGCTCTACTCTCGCATTGGGATGCAAGCTGTGGGACAGTATCACTACCGAATGAAGTGATCGCGGAAAGCGTCCCCAGGCAGTGCGGCAGACAGGAACATGGATGGCGGCGGTGTGCGGGGTCCTTGCGGGCCAGCCGTCGCTTGCCCTGACCTTGACCTTGCCTGCCAGTGTGATCGGCGAAGAGCGGCGAACTGAGGTTCCCGGCAGCTATGCCCTGCCGCTGGCCCCGTTTGACGGGACTGCGGTTCCCGCGCGGTCAGTCGAAGGGGCGTTGGACCAACGGGCGTTTCAGCTGGACGCGCCGGACCAGACGACGCTTGGCGTGATGGCCCCCTTGCGCGAGCAGGTGGTGGCTGCGGGCTATACCATCCTGCTTGACTGTGACGCACGGGCCTGTGGCGGCTTTGACTTTCGCTTTGGGACCGAGGTGATGCCCGAACCCGACATGCACGTCGATATGGGTGACTACCGCTTTCTGTCGGCCGAACTTGGAGAGGAAGCGGTGTCGATTCTGGTCAGCCGGTCCGCATCATCGGCTTTCGTGCAGATCACCCGGGTCACGGCGGCACCTGAGGCTGTGATGATCGCCGAAGCCGAGGTTGACCTTGACGAGATTGAGACCCCCCGCGGGATCGAGATGGGTTCCGGTATCGCCGCTGATCTGGACACCCGCGGCAGCGCGGTGCTGGACGATCTGGTCTTTGCCAGCGGGGCCGCGACGCTGACCACGGGCGACTATCCGTCGCTGGCCGCTGTGGCCGCATGGCTGCAGGCCAACCCTGATGCCACCATTTCGCTGGTGGGGCACACCGATGCCTCAGGCAGTCTTGCCGCCAACATCGCCCTTTCGGAACGCCGGGCCAAGGCCGTGGCGCAGGCGCTGGTTGACCTGAATGGCGCCGATGCCTTGCGGATTTCGGCCGAGGGTGTGGGCTTCCTTGCCCCGCGCGCCACGAACCAGACCGAAGAGGGCCGTCAGAAAAACAGACGGGTCGAAGTCATCGTGACCTCGACCCGCTGAAGGCACCGGAAGGGGGAAACCGGCAGCCTTTAGTCTTACAGGTTTGGGGGTGTCACCAGTTGTCCGGGCCCTTTTCCAGGTAGCGCTTGGCCAGAAAGTCGATGAAGGCGCGGACCTTGGGCTGGGTAAAGCGTCCCGGCGGATAGACCGCGTAGATGCCAAGGGTTTCCACCGGCAGACCGGGAATCGCTTCTTCGACCTGGCCGTTGCGCATGGCGTCGGCGTAAAGAAAGCTGGGCAGATAGGCGATCCCAAGGCCCGAAACCGCGGCATTCAGCAGCGATTGCCCGTCGTTCACCGTCAGCCAGCCAACCGACCGCACCTGCCGCTTTTCACCCGAGGGTGCGGTGATCTTCCAGACGTTGCCGTTGGCCTGGTTGGAGTAGTGCAGAAGTTTGTGGTCGTTCAGGTCATCAATCTTCTGCGGCCGCCCGAATTTCTGGAAATAGGACGGCGCGCCGATCATC
>JBBQVR010000023.1:0-31078 GCA_038211355.1 Rhodobacterales bacterium
CGAAAAGGTTCTGGGCCGAGGCGGAAAGCGCCGCGTGCAGCACGCAAGCCTCGTCATGGTCTCCCGCGACACGGGGTGGGGGCGCGGTCAGCCCATTCACCTGACCTGCCAACGAGCGCAGCTCAGCGTTGCCGCTCGCCATCGCCTCATGTGCGGTGACGCCGATGTAGGCGAAGGCGCGGGCGGCGACGGGGGGGGAATAGGTGGCGGTGTGGCGGACCAGTTCCAGCACCAGCCGGTACCAGGTGGTCACCATCTCACGCTCAACCTCTGGGCGGTCAGCGGCCCAAAGGGGGCGGGCGACCAGCGCCAGTGGCAACGCAAGCAGATGGCGGCGGTGCAGGTGCATTGCAGATCCCCTCCCGAGGGTTGGCCCGAAGGCTCGGTGGGTTATGCCAAGCCTGCGACAACCCGGCAAGCGATTATGGTCGCGCTAACCTTGGCGCCCTTACCCGCGTCCTTACCCGCGCCCCTAACTGCGCCCGGTCAGCCAGTTTCCCACCGCCGCAAGCCGGGACGGCCCCGCGCCGGGCCGTGCCTCGCGCCGGTCGGCAGCGTTCAGAAGGGCGTACATGCCGGTGACGCCCAGCCAGCGGAACGGCTCAGGCTCCCACGGACGCACCCGTCGGTTGACCCATGGCAGGTGGACAAGATCCGTCTCGCGGCCCAGCACCAGGTCGGCCAGCGTGCGCCCGGCAAGGTTTGAGGTGGACACCCCAACCCCCACATAGCCCCCCGCCCAGCCAAGCCCCGTCGCCGGATCAAGGCCCACCGTCGCGCACCAGTCGCGCGGCACACCCAGGACGCCACACCAGGCGTGGTCGATGCGCGCCTGTGCCGCCGCCGGGAAATGCCGGTGCAGGATCGCCGTCAGGCGGCGGATCGTCTCGGCGTCCGGGGCGCCGTTGGTGTCCAGGTTCGACCCGAACCGATAGGGCACCCCGCGAGCGCCCACGGTGATCCGGCCTTCGCGGGTGCGCTGGCAGTAGCAATAGGCGTTGGCGAAATCGCCCACAATCTCATGCCCTTGCCAGCCGATCTGGTCCCAGACCTCGGGCCCCAGCGGTTCCGTCGCGATCTGGGCCGAGTTCAGGGGCAACCAGTCACGCTGCAGCCCCGGCAGGCCGGCCGTGAAGCCTTCGGTGCAGCGCAGGATCACCGGGGCCTTGACCGTGCCATGGTCGGTTGTGACGCGGCCCTTTTCATAAGCCGTGACCGCCGTTCCTTCGACCAGCCGCACACCCATGCGTTCCACCGCCGCCGCCAGCCCGCGCACCAGCTTTGCCGGCTGCACCCGGGCGACGTTCGTCACCACCATCGCACCCAAAGCTCCGGGAATGTGGATGCGGTCGGCAAGGGCCGCGGCCCCCATCTCGAACACCCGGTCCTCTTCGCCCCAGTGCCGCCGATGCGCCACCTCATCGCGCAACCGGCCCACCTGCGCGGGCTTCGTCGCCACCATCAGCTCATCCGTGCGCAAGATATCGGCGCTGATCCCCTCGGCCCCGGCCACGCGGATCACCTCATCCACCGTGCCGTTCATCGCCTCTACCATCGCGCGGACCGCGTGTTCGCTTGAGGTTTGTAGATAGCGCGCGTGGTTCCAGGCAAAGCCGCCCGTCAGCCAGCCGCCGTTGCGGCCTGAGGCACCGAAACCGGCAAACTCTTTCTCGATCACCAGCACATCAAGGCCGGGGTTCGCCTGCTTGAGGTAATAGGCCGCCCAAAGCCCGCTGTAACCCGCACCAATGATCGCGACATCCGCCGTCGTGTCGCCCTGCAGGGCCGCTCGGCGGTAGGGCAGGCCGATATCGCCATACCAGAAGGAAACGTCGCCAATCTTCATTCCCACAGGCCCCCGCGCCACAGTCCCTTTGCTACGTGGTAGGCCCTGAAAGACGCCCGCGGCAAGGCTTTTCCCCGTCGCCTGCACGGCTTGGGGAACGCTGCGCCCTGTGCTAGGTCTTGCGGCCAACGCAAGCCAAGGACCCCCGCCATGACCCAGAAGACATGCCTTATCACCGGCGCCGGGCGCGGAATCGGGGCCGCGATCGCGCGGGAAATGCACGCCCGCGGCTATGCCCTGGTGCTGATGTCTCCTTCGCCGAACTGTGAGGTTTTGGCCGCCGAACTTGGCGGCGTGGCCCACCGGGGTGTGGTGCAAAGTGCTGATGACCTGAAGGCGCTGGTCGATATGGCCATGGCCACCCACGGCCGGATCGACGCCGTGCTGAACCACACCGGTCACCCGCCAAAGGGCGACCTCTTGGAAATCACGGATGAAAACTGGGACCTTGCGCATGAGATGATCATCAAGCCGGTGATCCGCATGGCGCGCCTTGTAACCCCGATCATGGCCGCGCAAGGGGCCGGGTCGATCGTCAATGTCACAACCTATGCGACGTTCGAACCCTCGCTTTGGTTTCCCGCCTCTTGCGTTTACCGGGCCGGGGTGGCGTCCTTCACCAAGCTTTACGCTGACCGCCACGGCGCGCAGAACATCCGGATGAACTGCCTTGCGCCTGGGTTTACCGACAGCCTTGATGTCGGCAAGTACGGCGACATGGCCGCGTTGAAGCGGATTGCCCGTGTGGAAGAACAAGCCAAGGCCGCCGCTTTCCTTCTGACCGACGACAGCAGCTATGTCACCGGCCAGACCCTGATCGTGGATGGCGGCCTGACCCGGCACATCTAGGGCGGGGATATGGTAGGCCCGGAGGGACTCGAACCCCCAACCAAGGCGTTATGAGCGCCCTGCTCTAACCAATTGAGCTACAGGCCCAGCCCTCCGTTGCCTATCAGAGCCGTTGGAGGGGTCAAGCCCAAGGCCTGCATTGCGGGCCTGAGTTAAGGCATTGCGGCCACCTGTATGATCTATAGGAGTACAGCGTCAGGAAACATGACGTGAACATCACCTAAGGAAGCAGTATGAAACTCGCAGCGACATTGGCGCTTGTGGCGGCATTTCAATTTTCGGCCACCGCTACATCGGCCGCGCCCGCGGAGCTCCAAGACAACGGGGGCAACGGGGGCGACGAGGGCCTGGTTCTGGTGCTGCTTGTCGGCGCGCTGATTCTTATTGGCGGTGCACTCCAGCCGGCGACGGTCGCGGTCGGCGAATGACGGCCCGGCGCCTGGTCCGGGTCGCCGCTCAACCCTCCGGTTGCCGATGCGCCGGTCTTGGTGTAGCGACACCCGACAGAAAAAGTGGAGCGGCGTCATGGCAACGGGACACAACGGTCTGACCTATGCGGATGCAGGCGTGGACATCGACGCTGGCAATGCGCTTGTGGACCGGATCAAACCTGCGGCCAAAGCCACCGGCCGCCCCGGAGTGATGGGCGGCCTTGGCGGCTTTGGCGCGCTTTTCGACCTCAAGGCCGCGGGCTACACCGACCCGGTTCTGGTGGCCGCGACGGATGGCGTCGGCACCAAGCTGCGCATCGCCATCGATACCGGCCATGTCGACACCATCGGCATCGATCTGGTGGCGATGTGCGTCAATGATCTGGTCTGTCAGGGGGCGGAACCCCTGTTCTTCCTTGACTACTTCGCCACGGGCAAGCTGGAGCTTGATCAGGCCACCCGCATCATCACCGGCATCGCCAAAGGCTGCGCCGACAGCGGTTGCGCCCTGATCGGCGGCGAAACCGCCGAGATGCCGGGCATGTACCACAAGGGCGACTTTGACCTTGCGGGTTTTGCCGTCGGCGCAATGGAGCGGGGGACGGAACTGCCCGCAGGCGTGCAGGCGGGCGACGTGATCCTTGGTCTTGCATCCAGCGGCGTGCACTCCAACGGCTACAGCTTTGTGCGCAAGGTGGTGGAGCTGTCCGGGCTTGGCTGGGACGCCGCGTCCCCGTTCAGTGACGGCACGCTGGGCGAAGCTCTGCTCACCCCTACGCGGCTTTATGTCAAACAGGCCCTGGCGGCGATCCGTGCGGGCGGGGTCCACGGTCTTGCCCATATCACCGGCGGTGGCATCACCGAAAACCCGCCGCGCGTGCTGCCCGAAGGCTTGGCCTGTGAGATCGACCTTGGCGCATGGCAACTGCCGCCGGTCTTCCGCTGGCTGGCCGCGACCGCGAACATGGCCGAGGCGGAACTGCTCAAGACCTTCAACTGCGGCATTGGCATGATCCTTGTCGTGGCCGAAGACCGGGCGGATGCCCTGACCGCCCTGCTGCAAGCCGAAGGCGAAAGCGTCAGCCGTCTTGGCCGTATCGTCGAAGGGCAGGGGGTCCAGTACACCGGGCGCCTTCTGTGAAGCGCGTCGCCATCCTGATTTCCGGGGGTGGCTCCAACATGCTGGAACTGGTGCGCGATATGGCGGGCGACCATCCCGCCCGCCCCGTCTTGGTGGCGTCGAACGACCCCGCCGCCACTGGCCTGACCAAGGCCGCGGCGCTGGGCATCCCCACCGCCGCCACCGACCACCGCCCCTTCGGCCGCGACCGCGCCGCGTTTGAGGCCGCCCTGCTGACACAGATCGAGGCGGCGCAACCCGATATCCTGTGCCTTGCAGGCTTCATGCGCATCCTGACCCCCGGCTTCATCGCCCGGTTCAAAGGCCGGATGCTGAACATCCACCCCTCACTTTTGCCGCTGTATCCCGGCCTGCACACCCACGCCCGCGCCCTTGCGGCAGGTGACGCGCAGGCTGGCTGCACCGTGCATGAGGTGACGGCCGACCTGGACGCAGGCCCGATCCTGGGCCAGTCCCGCGTTCCGGTTCTGCCAGGTGACAACGAAGCGACGCTGGCCGCCCGCGTCCTGACTGCCGAACACCGGCTATACCCCGCTGTTCTGCGCCGCTTTGCCGCCGGGGACCGGACGCCGCTTTTCATCTGACCCTGCTGCGACCACCCGTCGCGGGGCTTCCCAAGCCGGTTTTCCCTGACTATAGCGGTAAGAACCCCCGGCGGGATGACCCCGCGACGAAAGGCGGCCCATGCGCACGATTACCACGACCGAAGACCTTGCCGCCTTCTGCACCGCCGCCAAGGCCGAGGCTTACGTTACCATCGACACCGAATTCCTGCGGGAACGCACCTACTGGTCCAAGCTGTGCCTGATCCAGATGGCGCTGCCCGGCGCTGATGGTGATGCGGTGCTGGTTGACCCGATCGAGGGCGACAAGATGTCGCTTGAGCCGCTGTATGACCTTTTCCGGCATGAGGCGACGGTCAAGGTCTTCCACGCCGCCCGGCAGGATCTTGAGATTTTCTTTGTCGAAGGCAACAGCTTTCCCAACCCCCTGTTTGACACGCAAATTGCTGCCATGGTCTGCGGCTTTGGCGAACAGGTCGGCTATGAAACGCTGGTCAAGAAGATCGCCAAGGCCGATCTCGACAAGACCAGCCGCTTTACCGACTGGTCACGCCGACCTCTGACCGAGGCGCAGAAGGATTACGCCCTTGCCGATGTCACCCACCTGCGGGTGATTTATGAATGGCTGGCAGCGCAGCTGAAAAAGAACGGCCGCGCCGACTGGGTGGCAGAAGAACTGGCCATCCTGACCGAGCCTGAGACCTATACCGTCCGCCCTGATGAGGCTTGGATGCGGATCAAGACCCGCACGACCTCTGGCCGCTTTCTGGCGGTGGTAAAGGCGCTTGCCCGGTTCCGCGAATCTTATGCCCAAGGCCAGAACGTGCCACGCAGCCGGGTGATGAAGGACGACGCGCTGCTTGAACTTGCCTCGACCCGCCCCACCACGGCCGAGGAACTTGGCCGGTCCCGCCTTCTGCTGCGCGAAGGCCGCAAGGCCGAGATTGTCGATGGCATCCTTGCCGCCGTCAAAGCCGGGGTTGAGATGCGGGCCGAGGATATGCCGAAGGTCGACACCCCGCGCGAACAGCTTCAGGTCAACCCCGCGCTGGCGGATCTGTTGCGCGTGCTTCTCAAGGCCAAGTCTGAAAGCTTGGGTGTGGCACCACGCTTGATCGCCTCAAGCTCTGATCTTGATGCGATTGCGGCGGGCGAACGTGATCTGCCCGCCCTTGGCGGCTGGCGGCGTGAGGCGTTTGGCGATGATGCGATCCGCCTGTGCAAAGGTGAGATTGCCCTGTCGGCCAAGGGCAATGAGGTGCGGGTGGTGCAGCTTTAAGCTGCTACCGCCGCGCCAACCTTACCGCCGTGCAGACCTGGCGTTGCCGGCCCCTTGCACGACAATTTCGCGCACCGCTTCCAGCCGTATGTCCGAGATGTAGATCGCCACCTCAACCTCACGCGAGCGGGGGGTGTTCACATCCGCCCGCTCGATCGGGGGCAGCAGGCGGAACTCATAGACCAGCACCCCGTTTTCATCCACCGGCAGCGGCACCAGCTCGGCCGCCCACCAGCCTTGGGTTGGCGTCTGGCCCGTGGCGCGCACGATGGCCCCGCCGGGAATCGGCTCAACCGTCATGGTCAGCACGGCTTCGACCAGGGGTCGGGGGTCGCCCCGTTCGGCCGGCAGCACGATGGTTTCGCGCGGGGATGAGGGTTTGAACCAGTTGAACGGGTTCAGCCGGCTTTCCCGCAGCCCACCACAGCCCGCAAGGGCCACACAGACGGCAAGGGTCAGCAGGGGACGGGCAACAGGCATGGCGGCTTTCCTGAACATTCTTCCCTTGGGTAGCCGATGGGGCCGCGTTTGAAAAGCGCTCATGCAGGGGTGGACAGGTCGCTGCGCGCGGCTTACCTCATCTTCGAAAGGGGGGCACCATGGCCACCGCTGCGTTTGAAGACCTTGCTGAAACCTTTGCGTTTCTGGACGATTGGGAAGACCGCTACCGCCATGTGATCGAGCTTGGCCGCGCAATGCAGCCTTTGGATGATGGCTTCAAGGTGCCCGCGCTGAAAGTCGACGGATGCGCAAGTCAGGTCTGGCTGCGTCCGACCCCGGCCAATGGTGTCTTTGACTTCGAAGGAGACAGCGACGCGATGATCGTGCGCGGACTTATCGCCGTGTTGCACGCGCTATATTCCGGCGTCCCGATGACCGAGGTCGCAAAGATCGACGCCGCCGCCGAGCTGGCGCGGCTGGGCTTGAACGACCACCTTAGCGCCCAGCGGTCAAATGGCCTGCGCGCGATGGTGGACCGGATTCGCGGTACGTCCGCGTCAGGGTGACCCGGTCGGTGTAGAAGGCCAGATGCCCGGCAATCTCGGCCACGCCGGGCAGGGGGGTCTCATAGGACCAGACGGCGTTTTCCAGCGGGCCCGTGTCGGTCTTGATCGAATAGTAGCTGGCCTTGCCTTTCCACGGGCACCCCGTGCTGCGCGCGGTCTTTTCCAATAGGCCCATGTCCATATCGGCACGCGGGACATAGATCACGGAGTTGGAGCTGCCCTCGCGCAGCTCCAGCGCACGGGCGGTCGTGCCAAGGGTTGTGCCGCCTGCCGTCACGGTGACGCTGCCGCTGGCGGGGCTGATCTTGATATGGTCGGCCATCGGGGTGTCCTTACAAAGGGGCGCAAACCGCGCGCATCCAGTCAAGGGTAGCACCCGTCACGCGGTTGCCAAGCTTTTCCAGCACCTGCGCATGATAGGCGTTCAGCCAGTCCCTCTCACCCGGTGCCAACAGGTCCGACAGAATCAGCCGCCGGTCGAAGGGGACAAAGGTCAGCGTCTCAAAGGCCAGCTGCACCCGGTTGTCGCCCATCGTGGCGGCGGGCTCCACCACGATCAGGTTTTCCAACCGGATGCCAAAGGCACCTTCGCGGTAATAGCCCGGTTCATTCGACAGAATCATTCCGGGCTCCAGCGGCACTTCCGACTGGCGGGATATCCGCTGCGGCCCTTCATGCACGCTGAGGAACGCCCCCACTCCGTGCCCCGTGCCGTGGTCATAGTCCTGCCCCGCCAGCCACAGGGGATAGCGCGCCAGGGCGTCGATGTCGCGCCCGGCAAGGCCCTTGGGAAAGCGCAATCGGCTGATCGCGATCATGCCTTGCAGGACGCGGGTATAGGCTTGGCGCGACGCATCGCCCGGGTCGCCGATGGCGATGGTGCGGGTGATGTCGGTGGTGCCGTCCACATACTGCCCCCCCGAATCGACCAGCAGCACTTCGCCCATCTGCACGGGGCGATTGGTTTCCTCGGTGACACGGTAATGGATGATCGCCCCGTTCGGCCCCGCCCCGCAGATCGTGTCAAAGCTGATGTCATGCAGCGCATTCGTCGCCCGCCGAAACCCCTCCAGCGCCTGAACGACCGCGATTTCGCTCAGCTTGCCCTGCGGCGCCTGCGCGTCCAGCCAGCACAGGAATTCGGCCATCGCGGCCCCGTCCCGCAAATGCGCCTCACGGGTGGCGGCAATCTCGGCCGGGGTCTTGCGGGCTTTCGGCATGCGGCAAGGATCGTCACCCCAGACCACCACAACCCCCGCCGCCTTGAGGATATCCGACACCGCTAGCGGCGCCGAGGCCTTGTCGACCCGCACAGGCCCCGTCAATGCCTGCAGCGCAGCCGTGAACGCCGTAGGGGGAAGGACCGCCACCTCTGGCCCCAAATGGGTCAACAGGCTGGCGTCAAACTTCGCTGCTTCCGCAAAAAGCTGCACCCGCCCGTCGTCCCGCAGCACTGCAAACCCCTGCAGGACCGGGTTCTTCGGCACATCGGCCCCGCGGATGTTCAAAAGCCAGCAGATCGAATCCGGCAGCGTCAGCACCGCCGCTCGTTGCCCCGCCGCCCTTAACCCTTCAGCCAGTGCAGCGCGCTTGGTGGAATGGGTCTCGCCGGCCAGGCTGTCTGAGTGCACAAAGGCCTTGCCCAACGGGGATGAGGGTTGCTCAATCCAGATTTCATCAATCGGATTTTCTGCACATTGACAAAGTGTTACACCACTAACTTCAAGTGATACCTGAAGTTTCTCCACCTCTTCTGCCGTATGCAGCCAGGGATCAAACCCAACCCGTGCGGCACTCAGGTTGGCCTTGATCCACTCGCCCGCTTTAACCTCGGGCCAGGGCACGGGGGTATAGGCCCCAAGGTCCACCTGCGCCTTCACCTGCGTCCGGTAGCGCCCATCGATGAACACCCCCGCGACGTCCGGCAGCACGACGCAGAACCCGGCCGATCCGGTGAACCCCGTCAGCCATTGCAACCGCTCATCCCGCGCAGCAACGTATTCGCCCTGATGTGCATCCGCGCGCGGCACGAGGAATCCGTCCAGCTTCATCGTGGCCAATTGCGCCCGGAGCGCAGCCAGCCGGGGTGGCCCCTGATCAGGTGAGGCATGGCTTTCAAACCCTTGAAACACCAGCGTCTTCCTTTCTGCAAAAATATCCTCAGGGGGGTGAATGGCCCCGGACCTGTTCCGGGGACAGAGTGGGGCGGAACGCCCCCATTTACCCCGCCCGCCGCAGCCCCAGCGCCCGGGCGCGCTTTTTCGGGTCCACCTCGAACAGCCCCGCCAGCTGTTCGGTCATCGCGCCTGCAAGCTGTTCCACATCGGTGATCGTCACCGCCCGCTGATAGTAGCGCGTCACATCATGCCCGATGCCAATTGCGATCAGTTCCACCGCGCGCCGGCGTTCGACCATTGCGATCACGTCGCGCAGGTGTTTTTCCAGATAATTCGCGGGGTTGACCGACAAGGTTGAATCGTCGACCGGCGCGCCATCGGAAATCACCATCATGATCTTGCGCGCCTCGGGCCGGGCCATCGCGCGGCGGTGCGCCCATTCCAGCGCCTCGCCGTCGATGTTTTCCTTCAAAAGGCCCTCTTTCATCATCAGCCCAAGGTTTGGCCGCACCCGCCGCCAGGGCGCATCCGCTGATTTGTAGATGATGTGACGCAGGTCATTCAGCCGTCCCGGAACCTGCGGCCGCCCCTGCGCCAGCCACCTTTCGCGCGACTGACCGCCCTTCCACGCCCGCGTGGTAAAGCCCAGAATCTCTACCTTCACTGAACACCGCTCCAGCGTCCGTGCCAGCACATCGGCGCAGATCGCGGCAATCGAAATCGGCCGCCCGCGCATCGAACCCGAGTTATCCAACAGCAGCGTCACCACCGTGTCGCGGAACTCGGTGTCCTTTTCCTGCTTGAACGACAGGGGCGTCGTCGGGTTCGCCACCACCCGCGCCAGACGGCCTGCGTCCAGCGTGCCTTCCTCAAGGTCAAAATCCCAGGATCTGTTCTGCTGCGCCTGCAGGCGACGCTGCAGCTTGTTGGCCAGGCGCGAGACTGCGCCTTTCAACGGCTCCAGCTGCTGGTCCAGATAGGCGCGCAGGCGTTCCAATTCGGCGGGTTCGGCCAGTTCCTCGGCGCGGATTTCTTCATCGAAATCCGTGGTATAGACGGCATAGTTCGGGTCCGCATCAGAATAGGGCGCGGGTGCTGGCGGCTCTAGCGGGGCCTCGCCTTCCGGCATTTCCGCCTCATCGCCCTGTTCCATGTCGGCGCTGTCTTCCATCGTGACTTGCGCTTGGCTCTGGTCTTGCTGCTCTTCCTGACTTTGTTCGGGGCTGGCCTCGGTCTCTTCGCCCTCTTCCTCATCGCCCGCCGAATCGGGCGAATCCTGATCTTCTTCCGCCTGATCGTCGCCCGCCTCATCATCGGGGGCGTCGGGGTCGTCGCCCAACTGGTCGCCATAGCCGAGGTCAGAGATCACCTTGCGCGCCAGCCGGGCAAAGGCCGCCTGGTCGGCCAGCACATGATCGACCGTTTCCAGCGCCTCACCCGCCTGATCTTCGATGAAGCCGCGCCACAGATCGACGACATTCGCCGCCGCCTTCGGCAGTTCCCGCCCCGTTGCCAGCTGCCGCACCAGATAGCCCGCCGCCACCGACAATGGCACATCGCCCTGCTGGGTGACCTGGCCGTAGCCTTTGCGGTCCGCCTCATGCGCGATCTTGGCGTCGATGTTGCCCGCGGTGCCGGGCATGGCCCGCGCCCCGACAGCCTCGCAGCGGGCGGTTTCCATCGCCTCATAAATCTCGCGCGCAAGGGGGCCGGTGGGCGCATAGCGTGCCGACACAACGTCATCGTGATAGCGGCGGCGCAGCGCGAAGGCATCGGCGGTGCCGCGAGCCAGCAGCACTTCATCCCGCGTCATACGGCGCGACACTTGCGGCAGGCGGATGCCTTCCTTGGACATGGCCGCCGGGTCGACCGAGTAGGTCACGGTCATGTCGGGGTCATCCGCCATGGTGCGGGTGGCCTCGGCCAGGGCTTTCTTGAACGGATCGGCGGGGTTGTCGCTGGGCTTGCTCATGGGGTCAGATAAAGCACCCTGACCCGCCTTGGGCAAGCCCGGCCAACCCAGGCCGGGCAGGAAAAGCTGACTGGCGACGCCGCAGGCCCCGCGCTAAGCGAAAGCCAGCCACCCGGATGGAGCCCGCCATGCGCCTGACCCCTTTGATCCCGCTGGTCCTTTGCGCCGCACCGCTTGTCGCCGAGACGCATGCCGAGACAGAGCTGATGCCCCGCGTGTCACATGAGCTGGCGCTGAGATGCCTAGCCCTTTGGGTCAGCGATCTTGAAGCCAACGGCCCCGGCGTGAACATCGAAGGCACGGCCAAAGAGATGGTGTTCTTCTCACGCCTTGTTGCGCAAAAGGCCACGGCGGCAGAGGCCGCCACCTTTGATACCCTGTTTGCCACAGAGTTGGACTTCTACCGCAAGACCCAAGCGGCGTCTGACAACCCCGCGACCCGGGAAGAGGCCGACATGGAACTCACCGGCAGTGGAAAGATGTGCTGGTTCCAGGTTCTCCAGGAAGAGGGCGGCCCCTATGAGGGACAATAACCGCGTTCTCCAGGTGCGCACCTGCACAGGACCGGCGCGGGGGTGCGGAATTGGCACGGTGGCATTCGGCCGCACATAAGGGGGGCAGTGAAAAACACCCCTCTTGAAGGATATCTTCCATGGCTACCAAACCGAAAATCGCCCTGATCATCGGGTCGACCCGCCAGACCCGCTTTGCCGAGATTCCGGCACAGTGGATGCTGGCCCAGGCGCAAGCCCGTGGCGATATGGAAGTCGAGATCGTCGACCTGCGCGATTTTGACCTGCCCATGTTCGATGAGCCCGCTTCGGACGCCTACATGCCCTCGTCCAACGCGGCCGCCGTTGCGTGGCAGAAGAAGATCGCCAGCTATGACGGCTACATATTCGTTGTCGCCGAATACAATCACTCGGTCACCGGCGCGCTGAAGAACGCGCTGGATCAGGCGTATGTCGCCTGGGCACGCAAGCCGATGGCGGCGATTGCCTACGGGTCCATGGGCGGCGCCCGCGCGCTGGAGCATCTGCGCGGCATCGCGGTCGAACTCCAGATGGTCCCGACCCGTAACGCCGTGCACATCGGCGGTGGTGACTTCTGGAAGGTCCACCCCGGCATGGGTGGTTCGGGCAATCTGGCCGACATCGAAGGCGCCTTGCTGCCGTCGGCCGCCGCGACGCTGGACGACCTGGCCTGGTGGGCCAAGGCCACGATGGCTGCGAAGGCCTGATCTTTCCCTGATCCGGGCCTGATCTGGGCCTGACCTACGATTGACCAATCAGGTCGGCGCAGCCTTGCAAAAGCTGCGCCGATCTTTTTTCTGAAACCGTGTCCCCCGCAAGCCAAGCGCGGTCCAGAAGGGCCCGCTGCGCGGCCTTCGCCTCAATCCGCCAGGAAATGGAAAGCTGCGCCTCACCCGGCCCCGCCACAGCCCCGACCAGTGCCAAAAGACTGTCCCGTTGCCGCGCCGAGGCTTCGGACGCAGGCCCGTCAACCAGCCATTGATGTTCGACCAGCGCCGAAAAGCGCCCGGCGCAGATTGAGAACTCTCGTAACAAAGGATCGGCCATTGCGGGGGCGCATGTCAGGGTCCCCACAGCCAGAGCAGCTAGAAAAGTTTCCAAACCGCGCGCCATTTGGGCATTTGGCGCCCAGATACGCACTTTTTCAAGGCAGATGTGAATCGCAACTGGCGGAAATGAAAAAGCCGCCCCGAAGGGCGGCGCTCTCAGGCCTCAGGGCTGATTACTTCATCGCCATGCTGGCGGCGCTTTCCGGCAGCTCTTCCGCGAAACACCGCTGGTAGAATTCGGCCACAGTTGACCGCTCCAGCTCATCACATTTGTTCAGGAAAGTCAGACGGAAGGCATAGCCCACGTTACGGAAGATCTCGGCGTTCTGCGCCCAGTTCAGCACGGTCCGGGGCGACATGACCGTCGACAGATCGCCATTCATGAAGGCGGTCCGGGTCATGTCTGCGACCGTGACCATCTGGCCAATCTGCTTGCGGCCCTTCTCGGTGTTGTAATGCGGCGACTTGGCCAGCACGATTGCCGCTTCGGCGTCGTGCGACAGATAGTTCAACGTGGCCACAAGGGACCAGCGGTCCATCTGCGCCTGGTTGATCTGCTGTGTGCCGTGGTAAAGGCCGGTGGTGTCGCCCAGACCCACGGTGTTTGATGTGGCAAACAGGCGGAACGACGGGTGCGGGGTGATGATCTCGTTCTGGTCCAGCAGGGTCAGCTTGCCGTCATGCTCCAGCACGCGCTGGATCACGAACATCACATCCGCGCGGCCTGCGTCATATTCGTCGAACACGATGGCCACCGCATTGCGGAGCGCCCAAGGCAGTATGCCCTCGTGGAACTCGGTCACCTGCTTGCCGTCGCGCAGCTTGATCGCATCCTTGCCGATCAGGTCGATCCGGGAAATGTGGCTGTCCAGATTCACCCGCACGCAAGGCCAGTTCAGCCGCGCCGCCACCTGCTCGATATGCGTCGATTTGCCTGTGCCGTGATAGCCCTGGATCATCACCCGGCGATTGTAGGCAAACCCCGCAAGGATCGCGAGGGTGGTATCGGGGTCAAACTTGTAGGTCGGGTCGATATCGGGCACGCGATCTGTGCGCTCGGCAAAGCCTTTCACACGCATGTCGGTATCAATGCCGAACACATCGCGGACCGAAATTTCCTCGGTCGGTTTCATCGCCAGATCCAGCATGCCGTCGTCCAATCCATCGCTCCCGCGCCCGTTGCGCGGCCTTTGACTTGTTTGGAACATAACGCGAGGGGGTTCAAGGGGAAGGGTCGGCGTTGCAGCGCTTCCCAATCGCGTGACTGCGCAACTTCCCGCTAAGGGGATGCGTAACTGCCAGCGTATCGTGAACGCAAGCACGCCAGACCCACAAGCCGGAGACGACCAATGAACCGCCGCCTGTTCCTTTTGACCACCGCCGCTCTGTTCGCCGCCCCCACCGCGCAGGCCGAAAGCTTTGAGATCACCCTGACCGAGGCGGAATGGCGCGCGCGTCTGGATGACATGGCCTACCGCGTCCTGCGCGAGGAAGAAACCGAACGCCCCGGCACCAGCCGCCTGAACGATGAGGCGCGCGCCGGGACCTACCATTGCGCCGGCTGCGACCTACCCGCGTTTGCGTCCGATACGAAATACGACAGCGGCACCGGCTGGCCGTCGTTCTATGACCCGCTGCCCAATGCCATTGGCACCCGCGAAGACGGCGGCCTGTTCGGCGCGCGGACCGAAGTGCACTGCCGCCGTTGTGGCGGGCACTTCGGTCATGTGTTCAATGACGGGCCGGAACCGACCGGACTGCGCTACTGCATGAACGGTGCAGCGCTGCTGTTCAAACCGGCCTAATCGCGGAAATACCGGCTGTCTTTCAGCTGGTCCCAGGCCCAGACCACTTCTTGCAGCCGTTCCTCATCCGACCGGTCGCCGCCGTTCATGTCGGGGTGCAGGTCCTTGACCAAGGTCTTGTATTGCTTGCGGATCTCGGTCTTGGTCCAGGTGTCGCGGGCATCCAGGATCTCGATCGCCTTGCGTTCGGTCGGCGGCAGTTTGCGCGTGGCTGTGGTGGCAAAGTCGGACCGGCCGGGGTTTTGTGTGGCCTTCTCGCCCAGAAGCGACATCGGATCATTCACCCCGACCCGCGCCCAGGCATTGCCGTCACCGATGCGGGAAAACGGCTTGGTTTCCCGCTCCCAGACGCGGTCCTTGTCGAGGAACTTCTGGAATTCCTCATCCGTGGTGCCCTGGAAGAAATTCCATTTCAGGTTGTATTCGCGGATGTGATCCTTGCAGAACCAGAAGAACTCATCCAGCAGGTCCGGCGATTTTGGCGCGCGGTAGGCACCCTTCTCCTGACAGCCCGGATAGTCGCAGCCCTTGTCTGAGGTCTCGAATGCGCCGGACATGCCGCGGCGGCTGGTTTTCTTGCGCTTCTTGTCGGCCGACACACGCAGGTCGAACGCGAAGGGCGGGCGGTTGTTCATGGACGGGCCTTTCCGACTCGGGCCAGACAGTTTAGGGCTTTTGACGGCAGATTGAAGGGGGTCGGACTGAAATGGCTGCGAAAGACGAGATTGAGACACGCTTGCAGGCCGCCTTTCAGCCGACGCAGCTTGAGATCATCAATGAAAGCCATAAACACGCCGGTCATTCCGGCGATGACGGGTCCGGCGAAAGCCATTTCCGCATCGTGATCCGCGCGGGCGTTCTGGCCGACATGGCCCGCGTCGCCCGCCACCGTGCTGTGCAGCAGGCGCTTGGGGACCTGAACCAGCGCATTCACGCCATCGCGCTGGACATCGGCTAAGACAGCCATCGGCGGGACGCCTGCGGTCTGAAACGAGCGGAAGCGGCATCTGTCGGGAACCCAAGCGGGCCGGCTGGTGTTTACCTCGACACAGCCGCGAAAGGGCACGACATGGTCCCGCATCTTCGGATTTGGCTTATTGCGATCTGGACAACCTCAATCGCGGGGGCGGCGGTCATTCTTGGCCTTGCCCTTGGGCACTATGAGGTTGCAACCTTCCTATGGTCTGCTGCGGCGGGCGTTGTGATCGGTGTACCAGCAGGCTTGCTGAACTGGGCCTATCTTCGCCCCAAGCGCTCAAGCGAGGTTGGGCTCCTTGGCCAGGCCCCGGCGAATGCCAGCGTGGCGCCGCTCGCGCCAAAGGTTAAGCCTTCCTGAAAGGCGCCAGGCAAGCCCCAGGCAAGCCCTAGCCAAGCTATTGAAATCGCTTGTCCAGATCAGGTGTCCCTTCCGGGACACTAACCTTTCTTCGCGACAGCCCGCCATTCATGCAGCAAAGGCTCGGTGTAGCCTGAAGGCTGCTCCCGCCCCTTGAAGACCAGGTCACAAGCCGCCCGAAACGCCGCCCCGTCAAAGCGCGGCGCCATGGGTCGGTAGGCCGGATCGCCCGCGTTCTGCCGGTCCACCACGGCAGCCATCTTCCGGAAGGCCGCCACCACCTCGGCTTCACACACCACTCCGTGATGCAGCCAGTTGGCCAGCGCCTGCGCCGAGATGCGGCAGGTCGCGCGGTCCTCCATCAACCCCACATCGTGGATATCCGGCACCTTTGAACAGCCGATCCCCTGATCCACCCAGCGCACCACATAGCCAAGGATGCCTTGGACGTTGTTTGCCACCTCTACCGCAATCTCGGCCTCCGACCAGTTGTTCCCGGCGGCAAGGGGCAGGGTCAGAAGCTGGTCCAGCGTCGCCCTCGCGCCCCCGGTCGCAAGGCGGTCTTGCACGGCGCTGACATCGGTCCTGTGATAGTGGGTCGCGTGCAGGGTTGCCGCGGTGGGCGAGGGGACCCAGGCACAACTCGCCCCCGCCTGCGGATGCGCCGCCTTCTGGGCCAGCATCGCGGCCATCAGGTCCGGCATCGCCCACATCCCCTTGCCGATCTGCGCCCGGCCTTTCAG
This sequence comes from Rhodobacterales bacterium, assembly GCA_038211355.1. Lineage (GTDB taxonomy): Bacteria > Pseudomonadota > Alphaproteobacteria > Rhodobacterales > Rhodobacteraceae > Tabrizicola. The sequence continues at coordinate 16,672 of JBBQVR010000023.1, forward strand.
CCCGCAGGCAAGGCCAATGTCGACGTTGCGGTCCTCATAGGCCTTGATCCAGGCCTGCCCCTTCATGTCGGCCTTGCGCACCATCGGCCCGGCTTCCATGCCGGTGTGGATCTCATCGCCGGTGCGGTCCAGAAAGCCGGTGTTGATAAAGGCTACCCGCGACCGTGCCGCATGGATGCAGGCCTTCAGGTTGGCCGAAGTGCGCCGCTCTTCATCCATGATCCCCAGCATTACCGTGTTGCGGGGCAGGGCTAGCGTGTCCTCGACCGCATCGAAGATGGTGCAGGTCAGCGCAACCTCATCCGGGCCATGCAGTTTGGGCTTCACTACATAGACCGCGCCGTGGCGCGAGTTTCGGGGGCCTTCGGTCTTTTGCAGGTCATGGACCGCGCAAAGCGTGGTGATGAAGGCATCCATCAGCCCTTCCGAGACCTCGGCCCCGTTGGCATCCAGCACGGCAGGGGTGGTCATCAGGTGCCCGACGTTGCGCACCAGCATCACCGCGCGGCCATTCAGGCTGGCGGCTGACCCGTCCGGGGCAATGAAGTCGAAATCGGGCGCAAGGCGGCGGGTGATGGTGCGGCCGTCCTTGACCACCAATTCTTCCAGATCGCCGCGCATCAGGCCCAGCCAGTTGCCATAGGCGGCAACCTTGTCCTCGGCGTCGACCGCGGCAATCGAATCCTCAAGGTCCATGATCACCGACAGCGCCGCTTCCAGCCGGATATCGGCCAGACCAGCCCCGCCCTGGCCCACGTCCTGCGCGCCGATCCGGTGGCCGGGATCGATCCGCAAGATGATGTGCAGGCCATGGTTGCGCAGGATCACCGCATTGGGACTGTCCGGTGCGCCCCGGTAGCCCACAAACTGCCCCGGGTCGCGCAGGGCCGGGTAAAGCGAGCCGTTCTCGATGCGGTAGCCGCTGGCTGCGGCATGCAAACCTTCGGCCAGAGGCACGACTTCATCCAGAAACGCCCGACCCCAGGCGATGACGCGCGCGCCACGCTCGGGGTCATAGGCTTTGGTCTGTGGCAGGTCGCCCAGGGCATCCGTTCCGTAAAGGGCGTCATAAAGACTGCCCCAGCGGGCGTTGGCCGCGTTCACCGCATAACGGGCGTTCATCACCGGCACCACCAACTGCGGGCCGGGGGTAAGGGCGATCTCGGGGTCAACACCCATGGTTTCGATCGTGAAATCCGGCCCTTCGGGTTGAAGATAGCCGATGTCCTCCAGAAAGGCGCGATAGGCTGCGGGGTCATGCGGCTGACTGCGGCGGGCAATATGCCAGGCATCGATCTGCTCCTGCAGCGCTGCCCGGATGCCAAGGGCCGCAGTGATCCGGGGGCCAAGCGTCGCCGTGGCCTGAGCAAAGCCTGTCCAGAACTGATCAGCCTCGATCCCGGTGCCGGGCAGGGCGGCGCTGTCCACAAAGTCCGCCAGCCGCGCATCTACTGCCAACCCCGATTTCATCACCCGCGCTGTCATCGAAGCCTCCTTGCATACCATTGCACACAATATCGGACAGTCGGGCTGCGGTGCAAGATTGGCCGGTGAAAGAATATGCGGTCGTGTGATGAAACACTTTTGCCGGGGCCTGGGTGAATACACTTAGCCAAATGGCAAAGTTTTGGTTGCCATGGGCGCTGGCGGCGATATAGTTAGCTGTATGACTAAGCATGATCCCGACCTTTCGCTTCTCTTTCACGCGCTGTCTGACCCGTCGCGGCGGCTGATGCTGGCCCGGCTGGCCAAAGGCAAGGCGGGCGTCAGCGAACTGGCGGCGCCCACAGGGCTGCGCCTTCCGACGGTGCTGCGGCATCTCTCGGTGCTTGAGGGGGCGGGTCTGGTGGTGACGCAAAAGGGCGGGCGGGTGCGGACCTGCGCCATGGTGCCCGAAGGCCTTGCGCCGATGCGCGACTGGCTGGACGACCAGGCCCGTGTCTGGGAGGGCCGATTGGACCGGCTGGATGACTATGTGACCCAACTGATGAAGGAACGACCGGATGACACCCGATCTTGACCCCGATCTTGATCTGGTCCTGACCCGCGATCTGGACGCCCCGCGCGCCTTGTTGTGGGACTGCTGGACCAGGCCCGAACACCTGATGCAGTGGTTTGTGCCCAAGCCGCACCGCGTGACCGCCTGCACGCTGGACCTCCGCCCCGGGGGTGCCTGCAACACGACCTTTGATGTGGATGGCAACATCATGGAAAACAACGGCGTCTATCTGGAGGTGATCCCGATGGAAAAGCTGGTGTTCACCGACACCTACACCGCGGGCTGGAAGCCTGCGGCCGAACCCTTCATGACCGCAATCATCACGTTTGAAGATCTGGACGTTGGCCGCACCCGCTATACCGCCGTCGCGCGGCACCGCAATGCCGACAGCGCCAGATCGCACCGTGACATGGGGTTCCATGAGGGCTGGGGCACGGTCGCCACCCAGCTTGAGGCCTATGCCCGAGGTCTGAAATGACCAGCGCCGATGATCGCACGATGGTGCTGGAACGGTTGATCCGTGCCCCGGTGGCCGTGGTCTGGGGGGCGTGGATGAACCCCCTTACCCTGCCGCAGTGGTGGGGGCCGGACGGATTTTCCTGCCGCACCACCCGGATCGACCTGCGTGAGGGCGGTGACTGGGTGTTTGACATGATCGCGCCCGATGGAACGGTCTTCCCCAACCATCACCGTTACACGCTGGTGCGGCCCGAAGAGCGGATCGAATACAGCCTGCATTGGGGCGAAGGCGGCCCGAAACATGCCGATGGCATTGCGACTTTTGCAGGGGAGGGCGGGGTGACGCGGGTGACCTTGAAGATGGTCTTCCTGACACCGGAAGAGTTTGAACATGCCAGGGGCTTTGGCGCGGTCGAGCTTGGATTGCAGACCCTTGGCAAGCTGGCAAGGTTTGTGGACGCCGACTGACGGCGCAAACCGGAAATTTCAAAATTTCCGGACCGGAGTCTTCAAAGGCTCCGTCACGGTTTCTTTGAAGAAGCCGGTGCGCGCCTTGCGTCGGACCGGCAGCGGTCTGAGCAATACTTCACCTCATTCCAGACCTTTTCCCACTTCTTGCGCCAGGTGAATGGCTTGCCACAGGTGGCGCAGGTCTTTTCCGGCAAATCGGACTTTTTCACCCCCCTGGGCATGTCAAAGGTCCAGCGTCAGTTGGGCCGAAGGCGCGCGGCGGCGCGGGCTGCGGTCCGAATTGCGGTCGTTCACAAAACGCGCGTCGGCCCGACTGGCGTGGCGGGTGACGATGCGGGCGGCGGTATCGGCAAAGCCGGTGGTCTTGCGCGCCTGCCAGACCGCATCGCGGGCGGCGCGGGCGGCGGTGGCAACATCAATGATCGGCTCAGGGTAGCGGTGGCCCAAAAGGTGCTGGGCGTCAGGCCATTTCCACGGTTCCTGCAGGAAGGCATCAGGGACCGTCGCCAGTTCCGGCAACCATTTGCGGGTGAAGGCGCCGGTCGGGTCCTGATCCTGGCCCTGCTTTACGGGGTTGTAGATGCGGGGAATGTTGATCCCGGTGGTGCCCGACTGCATCTGCACCTGCGGCCAGTGGATGCCGGGTTCATAATCCGTGAACATCCGCGCCAGATGCTGCCCGCTGGCCCGCCAGTCCAGCCAAAGGTGATAGGATGCGACCGAGGTGACCATCGCCCGCATCCGGAAATTCAGCCAGCCTGTGGCGCGGACATAGCGCAGGCAGGCGTCAAGGAAGGGCAGGCCGGTTTCTCCCATCGCCCAGGCTTGCAGGCGGGCGGCATCGCTGTCACGGGGCCGGGTGATCGCGGTGGGGTGCAGATCGCGCAGTTCGATCGACGGCTGGTCCTCCAGCTTTTGCATGAAGTGGTCGCGCCAGGCGAGGCGGGATTGAAAGCTGGTCAGCGCACCACCCCAGCGCCCGCCGGGGCGCATCGCTTGCCGGGCGGTTGTGGCCTGCGCCACCTCTCGTGCCGAAAGCGTCCCCCAGGCCAGGTGCGGCGACAGGCGGGAACAGGCACGCTCACCCGTCAGGGGCGATGACATGGCCGCGCGGTAGGGTTCCCCACGGCGCGTCAGGAAGCTGTCCAGCAGGTCAAGGCCGCGGGTGCGCCCGCCAAGCTGGCGATGGGGGCAGGGGTCATCCGCCAGTTTCAGCGCGCGGGCGGAGGGGATCAGGCCAGGCTCAACCCCATCCACGCCGCGCAGGGGCAGCGGTGGCAACAAGGGTGCGGCCACAAACCCGTCGCGCTGCCGTGCCCAGCCGTCGCGGCTGGCCAGACGGCGGACCACACCTGACTGCGGCAGTTCGCTCCAGTCAATCCCCGCACCTCGCGCCCAGGCTGCGACCCGGCGGTCGCGGGCGTAGGTCCAGAGGTTGCCGGTTTCCTCATGGCTGACGATCCGGGTGATCCGGTGCTGGCGGCACAGCCGGTCAAGCACCGCCACCGCATCCCCCACCCGCACGACCAACGGCGCACCAAGGCCCGCCAGCGCCTGCCGCAAATCGGCCAGGCTTTCGGCCACAAATTCCCACTGCCGGACTGAGGCGTCGGGGCCTGCCCAAAGCTCGGGCTCCACCACATAAAGCGGCAGCACCGCGCCCAGGCCCGCCGCAAGCGTCAGCGCCGGGTGGTCTTCGGGACGCAGGTCCCGTTTGAGCCAGACAAGAACATTCATAGAACAAAGAGATAGCTTACCCACCAGATTCGTAAAGCCGCAAAAGACTGTTGCCCAGCCTTCTCTTGTGCAGCCTTCTCTTGTGCAGGCTTCTCTTGCACATGCCCCCCAACCCCCTAGGTTCACATTCAAAGGGAGCAACGCATGCCCACAGCGCAACAGACCGTCCATCTGGCCCAGTATCAGCCGTTCACTCATCTGATCGATGAGGTGGGGCTGACGTTCCGACTGTCGCCAGAGGCCACGGTTGTTTCAGCGCGCCTAACGTTTCGCCCGAACCCGGCACGCCCAGGCCGCCATGTGCTGCGCCTGAACGGTGAGGGGTTGACCCTGCTGTCCTGCCGTCTGGATGGGCAGCCGATCAAACCAAAGGTTGATGCCCTTGGCCTGTCCATCGCGGCCAAGGACCTGCCGCAGGGGCCCTTCGTGCTGGAAACCGAGGTGCAGATCAATCCGCAGGCCAATACATCCCTTGACGGGCTTTACATGTCGCGCGGCATGTATTGCACCCAGTGCGAGGCTGAGGGCTTTCGCAAGATCACCTATTACCCCGACCGCCCCGATGTGATGGCGCGCTTCAAGGTCAGGGTTGAGGGGAACCAGCGCGTGCTGCTCTCCAACGGCAATCTGGTGGCCAAGGGCAAGGGCTGGGCGGAATGGGATGACCCCTGGCCCAAGCCCGCCTATCTTTTTGCGCTGGTTGCCGGTGACTTGCGCGCCCGGTCGGGCAAGTTCCGCACCTTTTCGGGCCGCAAGGTCGCGCTGAATATCTGGGTGCGTCCAGGCGATGAAGACCGCTGCGCCTATGCGCTGGACGCCCTGCAACGGTCGATGAAATGGGAAGAAGAGGTTTACGGCCGCGAGTATGACCTTGATGTCTTCAACATCGTCGCCGTCGATGATTTCAACATGGGGGCGATGGAAAACAAGGGCCTGAACATCTTCAACTCGCGCTACGTTCTGGCCAGCGCCGAAACTGCCACCGATGAAGATTACGCCCGGATCGAGGCGATCATCGCGCATGAATACTTTCACAACTGGACCGGCAACCGCATCACCTGCCGCGACTGGTTTCAGCTTTGCCTGAAGGAAGGCCTGACCGTTTTCCGCGACCACCAGTTCAGCGGTGACATGCGGTCAGCGGCGGTGCGCCGGATCGAGGATGTGGTCGCCCTGCGCGCCCGCCAGTTCCGTGAGGATGCGGGTCCGCTCGCCCATCCAGTGCGCCCCGAAAGTTTTGTCGAGATCAACAATTTCTACACAGCCACGATCTACGAAAAGGGCGCCGAGGTGATCGGCATGTTGAAAACCCTGGTGGGGGACGCCGCCTACAAGCGCGCGCTGGACCTGTATTTCACCCGCCATGACGGCGACGCAGCCACGATCGAAGACTGGCTGAAGGTGTTCGAAGACGCGACAGGCCGCGACCTGACCCAGTTCAAACTGTGGTATTCCGAAGCCGGCACCCCGCATCTGAAAGTCACCGAAGACTGGGACCACGGGGTCTATATCCTGACCTTCACGCAATCCAACCTGCCCACGCCGGGCCAGCCGGTCAAACAGCCACGGGTCATTCCGATCAACGTCGGCCTGCTTAATCCCAATGGTGACGAAGTGGTGCCGACCCTGATGCTGGAGATGACGCGCGCCACCCAAAGCTTCCGCTTTGAAGGGCTGTCAACTCCGCCGATCCCGTCAATCCTGCGCGGGTTTTCGGCACCGGTCATCCTTGACCGCAAGGTCGCCCCCAGCGAACGCGCCTTCCTGCTGGCGCATGACACCGACCCCTTCAACCGCTGGGAGGCAGGCCGCGCCCTGGCCAAGGATGTGATGGCCGACATGGTCACCAAAGGCGCCGAGGTCAGCCCGGACTGGCTGGACGGCGTGGCGGCGGTGGTCTTTGATGACAGCCTGGACCCCGCCTTTCGCGCGCTTTGCCTGCGCTTGCCGGGCGAAGATGACATGGCCCAGACCATCCACGCGATGAAGCGGCTGCCAGACCCCGCGCGCATCTACGCCGCGCGGCGCGAAATGCTGGGGGCCTTGGCCGTCCGACTGGGCGAGGGGTTGCAGCGGCTTTATGTCAATCTGGAAGAGCGTGACCCGTTTTCCCCCGATGCAGGGCAGGCCGGTCGTCGGGCGTTGCGCTTGGCGGCGCTGGCACTTCTGACGCGGCGGGATGGCGGCAAGCTGGCCACGGTTGCCTATGAGCAGGCCAAGAGCATGACGGAAACGGTGGGTGCCCTGTCCGCCCTCTTGGATATCCGGCAGGGCGCGGCCGAGGTTGACGCCTTCGCCGCCCGCTGGTCCGAAGATCGCAATGTGATGGACAAGTGGTATGCGCTGCAGATCGCCCATGCCGAACCGACTGAGGCGGCTGCCCTGACCGCCCGACTGACCCAACGCCCGGATTTCGAATGGAAAAACCCGAACCGGTTCCGGTCGGTGATCGGGGCGCTGGCGGGCAATCACGCCGGGTTCCACCATCGATCCGGCGCGGGCTATCGGCTGGTGGCCGACTGGCTGTTGCGGCTTGACCCCCTGAACCCGCAAACCGCAGCCCGCGTGTCAACCGCGTTTGAAACCTGGCATCGCTATGATGCTGCCCGCAAGCGCCGGTCCCGGGCCGAGCTTGAACGGATCCTGGCGACTCCGGCCCTTAGCCCTGATCTGCGAGAGATGGTGGAGCGGATGTTGGCAACCGGCTGACCGACAGGCCCGCCTGACAATAGGGCTGCTCGCTGGTCCAGGACGCCATCTGCGCCCGCTTTTCGGGATTGCGCAGCGGGGCCCAGTCACGCCCGATGCCCTTGTTGCCGCCCCCGGCCACAAGGCCATCCTTGGCAACCTGTTCCGACATGATCTCAACCGCGCATTCCAGGTTTGCTTCGCCGTTCTTCAGCGCGCTGACCGAGGTGGCGTCGCAGCCGAAATTCTGCGCCGTGCTTGGCGAAATCTGCATCAGCCCGATCCAGCGCCCCCCGCCGCCCGAGGCGTTGGGGTTCCAGGTGCTTTCGTATTTGGCCACCGCCGACAACAGGCCCGCCCAGAACGCCCGACGGTCGGCCACAGCGGCCTGCGGGTAGGCCGGGCACCAGGCGGTGATGTCGGCGGGCACCTGCTCGGACAGAATCGCATCCTTGGTCGACAGGGCGACCAGGGTAGATTCGGTCCACTCCTCGCCCTCCGGGTGATGATCCCAGCCCATGGGAGGGGCGGCAAAAGACATCGTTTCGACTGGCTTGGTCGGGACGCAGGCTGCCAGTGAAGCCCCCATAACCACTAGGGAAATGGCCCGCACAAGGGGGCCAGCGTCACTTGAAATCCACCGCATTTCCATCTTTCCGCCCTGATCTTCGGCAATACATCCTTAATGGCGAGGGTGTATTCCGCCATAGGAATGTACCAATGTTGATTACCCCGTCCCTTCTGCATGTGAAAACCCACGTTGGCCGCGGTCGGCAGGAACCTGCCGTTTTGCTGCGCCCCATCGGGGTGGACACCGGTTTTGTGGTTGATGGGATGTCGGCCGAACAGGTGCTGGGCCGGCTGGATGTGCCTGTCATGCAGCAGGGGCCTGAGATGACGGAATGGCACTGCATCCGGGTGGATCACGCGGCCATGGCGGAACGCGGCGAATGGCCCGACCTCCTGGAATCGCTGCGATTCGCCGATCAGGACCGCACCATGGCTTCGGGTGGGCAGCGGGTGGCACCCCTGATCAGCGAAGGGATCAGGTCCGCCTTTGATGCGGCCGTTGCCCGCCGGGATCTGGACGACGCCGCCAAGGAGCTGACGCGGTTTGAGGCGGTGGCTGAACTGAACCCCGAAGACTATGTCGCAGCGCATCTTCTGGCGCAGGTCCATATCGACATGGGCATCGTCAAGCGCACCATTGCGTCTGACGGGCAATTGTCGCGCGAACTTCTGGCGGAAAGTGCCGCCCATTTCAACGCGGCCGAGGCGCTGCTGGACACCTTTGACCCGATCGAAGAGATGTCACCCCTCTTGGCCGCCACCCGCTATCTGTCGGTCTGCGGGATTGAGGATGGCGCCGCCCTCTGCCGCGACTGGTATGAAGACTGGTGCGATCTGGACCCCGAAGATGCGACCCCCCACGCCGCCCACGCCATTCACATGCTGCCAGATTGGTTCGGATCCATTGCCGCGTTTGAAAAGGCGGCACGCAAGGCCTCCCTCATGACCGAAGCCGTGACCGGTGAGGCCGCCTATGCCATCTTTCACATGACCGCGCGGCAGCACATCGGTGACATGCTGCCGACGCTGGACCTGATCCGCTTTTTGCGCGGGCTGGTCGATTATCAGGCCGCCACCGGCTGCCAGCACCGCGCCAACATTGCGGCCAGCCTCTTGACTGAACTGATGCGCGACTACCGCCTTGCCGGACCGACGGCCGCTTTCCAACTGACCAAGGTGCGTGCCGCCCTGTCTGACGTGCTGTGGAACCGCATGCATGAGGTTCATATGGACCGCTGGGCCCATGGCGCCGACAGCCTGGCCTTTGCCTTGGGTGAGGTGTTCGGCCCCGCCCTCAAGCGCGGCGCCCGTATCTGCCGTCGGGGTACCGGCCTTGGCACCCGCGTGCCGCGCGGCTGAACCGGGCGTCGACACTCCCCCCTTGCCCACTGCTTACGCCCGGCCTAAACCCATGCCCGGACCACCTTCGGAGGCATGATGCTTGACCTTGTGACAACGGCGCCGAAACCCAAGGTCTTTGCGGGCGCGACGGGCGATTGGGAACTGGTGATCGGGATGGAAATCCATGCCCAGGTCTCGTCCAACGCCAAGCTCTTTTCGGGCGCCTCAACCACCTTCGGGGCGGAACCCAATTCCAACGTCGCCTTCGTGGACGCCGCGATGCCGGGGATGCTGCCGGTGATCAACGACTTCTGCGTCGAACAGGCCGTTCGCACCGGCCTTGGCCTGAAGGCGCAAATCAACCTGACCTCAGCCTTTGACCGCAAGAACTACTTCTACCCCGACCTACCGCAGGGCTATCAGATCAGCCAGCTTTACCACCCCATCGTGGGTGAGGGTGAGGTGCTGGTCGAACTGTCCCCCGGTGTTGCCCGTCTGGTGCGGGTGGAACGAATTCACCTTGAACAGGACGCAGGCAAGTCGATCCACGACATGGACCCCGCGCTGTCATTCGTCGATTTCAACCGCACCGGCGTGGCGTTGATGGAAATCGTCAGCCGCCCCGACATCCGCGGGCCTGAGGAGGCGGCGGCCTATGTCACCAAACTGCGCCAGATCCTGCGCTACCTAGGCACCTGCGACGGCAACATGCAGAACGGCAACCTGCGCGCGGACGTGAACGTGTCGGTCTGCCGCCCTGGCCAGTATGAGAAATATCAGGCCACGCAGGACTTTTCCCATCTGGGAACCCGGTGTGAGATCAAGAACATGAACTCCATGCGGTTCATTCAACTGGCCATCGACTATGAAGCCCGCCGCCAGATCGCCATTCTGGAGGATGGCGGCAAGGTCGTGCAGGAAACCCGGCTTTACGACCCCGACAAGAATGAAACCCGGTCGATGCGGTCGAAGGAAGAGGCGCATGATTACCGCTACTTCCCCGACCCTGACCTGTTGCCGCTGGAGATTGAGCAGGCTTGGGTCGACGGCATCGCCGCGACAATGCCCGAACTGCCCGATGCCAAGAAAACCCGCTTCATGGCCGATTTCGGTCTGACCGATTACGACGCCAACGTGCTGACCGCCGACCTTGACTCCGCCAGCTATTTTGAGGCCGTGGCCACGGGCCGCGACGGCAAGATGGCCGCGAACTGGGTGATCAACGAGCTTTTCGGCCGCCTGAACAAGCAGGGCCTGACCATCGGTGATACCCCGATGTCCGCAGCCCAGCTTGGCGGCGTGCTGGACCTGATCGCCAAGGGTACCATCACCGGCAAGATGGCCAAGGACCTGTTCGAGATCGTCTGGACCGAAGGCGGCGACCCAGCAGCGCAGGCCGAGGCGCACGGAATGCAGCAGGTTACCGACACCGGTGAGATTGAGGCAGCCCTTGACGCCCTGATGGCCGCAAACCCCGATCAGGTGGCCAAGGCCAAGCTGAACGCCAAGCTGGCAGGCTGGTTCACGGGCCAGGTGCTGAAGGCCACCGGCGGCAAGGCAAACCCGGCCACAGTAAACGCGCTAGTGGCGGCCAAGCTGGGGCTCTGAACCCGACGGCTGTGGCCGTTCAGGCGCGGTTCTGCCTGAAAAATCTTCCGTGATTTGCGGTTGCGGGCTGAATCTTCTATGTCTTGCACGAACATAGCGGGAGAAACCCGATGCAGCGTTTTGAATACAAGGTCATTCCTGCCCCGAAACGGGGTGAAAAGGCGCGCGGGGTGAAGACCACCGAAGACCGTTTTGCCTATGCACTGACCGTGCTGATGAACGACCTTGGCGCCGAAGGCTGGGACTATGTCCGCGCCGACGCCCTGCCGTGTGAAGAACGCACTGGCTTTACCGGCACCAAGACCACGTTCCAGAATGTGCTTGTGTTCCGCCGGGTTCTTGCCGCTGTGGAGGAACGTCCTGCCACGCGGCTTCTCCTTAGCGAACCCAGCCCACCCGCACCGCGCCTTGGCCCGGCCGAAAGCCCGATGCCCGCCACGGCCCCGACCGTTGGCCCGGCCAAGCCCGATCTTGCGGCCGAATAGTCAGCCCGCGGCGCGCAAGGCCAGCGGCAGGGCCTCGGCCACGATATCCAGTGCCGCCGCGTCGCCCAGACTGATGCGGATGCAGCGGTCAAGCGGTGCCACCCCCGGCATGCGGATGAAGACCCGAGCCTCAGTCATCGCCGCAAGCACCTTGCGCGCATAGTCGCCATCCCGACCGCAATCGATGGTGACAAAGTTGGTCGCCGATGGCAGCGGCTGCAGCCCGTTTTCTGTGGCAATCATCCCCAGCCGGGCTCGTGCGGCCCGCGTGCGGTCTTGGACCAAAGCCAGCCAATCCTGATCGGCCAGCGCCGCCAGCGCGCCCGCCTGGCTGATTCGGCCCATCCCGAAATGATCGCGCACCTTGTCAAAGGCCAGCGCCAGGTCCGGGTTGGTGATCGCATAGCCGACCCGTGCCCCCGCCAGCCCATAGCCTTTGGAGAACGTCCGCAGGCGGATGACTTGCGGATGATCCGGCGCAATCGCTGGCACCGTGCCGTGCGGGGCAAGATCGGCGTAAGCCTCATCCAGGATCAGCAGGGTTTCGGGCGGCAGGTTCGCCACCAGATCCTCGATCACCTGGGCAGGGTGATGGCTGCCCATCGGGTTGTCCGGGTTCGCCAGATACAACAGCCGCGCGCGGGTTGTGCGGGCGGCTGCCAACAGCCCCGCCACATCCTCATGATCGCCGCTGTAAGGCACGCGGGTCAGTGCGCCGCCAAAGCCCTGCACATGGAAATTGAACGTCGGATACGCGCCAAGGCTGGTGACCACGGGCGTGCCAGCCTCCAGCGTCAGGCGGCAGATCATGCCCAAAAGCCCGTCAATCCCCGGACCAACAGCCAAATGGGCTGGTGTCACGCCATGGTGCCGCGCAAGTGCCAATTTCAGATCGTAATTCTCTGGATCGCCATACATCCAGGCCCCGGCTGCCGCCTCTGCCATGGCCGCCACTGCCTTGGGTGAGGGACCAAAAAGCTGCTCATTCGCCCCGAGCCGCACCCTGAACGGGATGCCGCTCTGCCGCTCCAACGCCTCGGGCCCGGTGAAGGGCACGGTCGAGGGCAGGGCAGCGGCATGGGCGGTCAGAAAGCGGGACATGACCGGAAAACTTGCATAGCCACCTTGCCCGCGCAAGGGGTGGTCCGGCTCAGTCTTTCGGCCCCCTCTTCTGGCGCTTTCTTCCGGCTTCCTCTTCTTCAAATATCCCCGCCGGAGGCATCCCCCGGCAGGGCCAGGTGCCTTCAGATCAGAACCGTCAGGCGAAAGCCGTCAGCCCAGATCAGCCAGCCGCATCAGCGCCGCCCTGATCTTCGCCGCCTCATCCTCGCGCGCCTCAAGGTTGGCTCTCGCCTCAATCACCACATCCTCTGGCGCGGATTTGGCAAAGTTCGGGTTATCAAGCCGCCCCTTCAGGCCCCCGATTTCCTTGCCCAGCTTCTCCAGCGCCTTTTGCAGGCGGGATTTTTCCTCAGCGATGTCGATCAACCCCTGCAGCGGGATTGCAAACGCCGCCCCCTCTGCAGCGACCGCGATGGAGCCCTTCGGCGCAGCCCCCTCGGTAACATTGTCCACCCGCGCCAGCCGCTTGATCAGCGTCTCATTCCGCTGAAAGGCTTGGCGGGCGGCGTCGGTCAGGCTGGTCGCCACAAGGTCGGCTTTCAGGCCCACCGGCACATGCACCTGCGCGCGGGCTGACCGGATATCGTCGATCAGCGTGGTGGCGAAGGTCATTTCCTGCGTCGCCTCGGCGTCAATCAGGCTGGCGGGCAGTTGCGGCCAGTCTGTGTGGACCAGCAGCTTCTCGCGCTTGCCGGTGGTGGCCCACAGCTCTTCGGTGATGAAGGGCATGAAGGGGTGGAGGAGGATCATCGACTGATCCAGCACCCATGCCATCGTCGCCCGCGTCTCGGCGGCATCGGGGCCGTCGAACAGGGGTTTGGCAAACTCGACATACCAGTCGCAGACCTTGCCCCAGACGAACTTGTAAAGCGCATCGGCGGCGGTGTCGAAGCGGAAGGCCTCCAAGGCCTCGTTGACCTCGGCCAAAGTGCGGGCGGTCTCGCCGATGATCCATTTGTTCGCGGTGGCTTGCGGGGTCGGCGCTGGCCCGGTCGCGTGACCCTCCCAGACGCCGTTCATCTCGGCAAAGCGGCAGGCGTTCCACAGCTTGGTGCCAAAGTTCCGGTAGCCCGCGATGCGCTGGGTATCCAGCTTGAGGACGCCGCCCAACGAGGCCATCGCCGCATTGGCAAAGCGCAGGGCGTCGGCGCCGTATTCGTCGATGATCTCCAACGGGTCGATGACGTTGCCGAGCGATTTCGACATCTTCTTGCCCTTGGCGTCGCGGACAAGGCCGTGCAGATAGACTGTGTGGAACGGAATGTCGTCCACCACGGCCAGCTGCATCATCATCATCCGGGCGACCCAGAAGAACAGGATGTCCTGCCCGGTGACGAGGACGGAGGTGGGGAAGTATTTGGCCAGTTCAGGCGTGGGTTCCGGCCAGCCGAGCGTGCCGATCGGCCAGAGGCCGGAGGAGAACCAAGTGTCGAGGACATCAGGGTCGCGACGGATTTCAACAACAAGAGAGTTGGGATCGTAAGGAGCTTTCACGCCCTCACTCTCAACGCCAATAGTGACGTCTTTGCCGTAGTATGCTTGGGCAAGTTGCACCGCATCCGCCTCGGAAGGGGCACAAAATGGGACAGGCTCGTGATAGTCATATGAGCCTCCCGTAGGTGTCGGCCCATACCAAACCGGAATCTGGTGCCCCCACCAAAGCTGGCGGCTGATGCACCAGGGTTCGATGTTTTCCAGCCAGTGGTAATAGGTCTTCTCGCCCGATTGCGGGATGATCTTCGTAGCGCCCGTCCGCACCGCCTCCAGCGCAGGTTCCACGATCTTGGTGGTGTCGACGAACCATTGGTCAGTCAGCATCGGCTCGATCACCACTTTGGAGCGGTCGCCGAAGGGCTGCATGATCGGTTTGGACTCGACGTAGGGCACCAGTTCGAGATGCTCCGAGCCAGTCTCAACGTCGACGGAT
>JBBQVR010000024.1:0-30560 GCA_038211355.1 Rhodobacterales bacterium
CGGCGCACGGGTCTTCAGCCACCCGCAGTGCCACCACGCGCCCGAGGTTTATGACGGGATCGGTGGTGCCGAGGCAGAGGCTTTGCTGAAGGCGTTCTTTCAGGGCAGACGATAGGCTGGCGAACGCCTGCCCTTGCCCAATCATCGGCCGTTGGCAGGCCACTGGTGCCATGCCGGGGACGGAAAGCCGGATATCCTGCACTTCGCCAAACCACTGCAGGCCGGCGACGCCAGGAATGCGGCGGCAAGGTGCTGGTTCGGGCTGCTGTCCCGGTTTGGCCCCTTGCATGCCCGGCGAAATCCGGCTGAAATCCCGGCACATCAAGGGAAGGATTGCCATGCTTGAACCAGTTGCTTCGGAAAAGCTTTTCTACACGCCACTGCTGCGCTTTCGCCTTCCCGATCACGCAGCCTTGGATGAGGCGCTTCTGGCCGAGGGCGAGCGTCTGCGCGGCACCACCGACGGGGTGAACAAATCCAACCGCGGCGGCTGGCATTCCGAGGGCAACCTTTTCGACAACCCGGCTGATCCGGTCCAGACCCTGCGCCGCGCGGCCGTGCTGTCGGTGATGGAGGCGACGCGATCCGTGGCCAGCAAGGTCGACCCGGAAAAGCTTGAGATGAAGCTCTTCGCCTGGATGAACATGAACCCGACAGGTGGCTTCAATGCGCCGCACACCCACCCCGGGGCGCATTGGTCGGGCGTCTATTACGTGCGCCAGCCCAAGGTTGAGACGGGCAATTCCGGCATGATCGAGTTTCTGGACCCAAGGTCAGACCTGCCCGCCTGGCGCATCCTGCAATCGCGCGCCTTCCGGCCCAAGCGCAAGATCCGCCCCGAAGCGGGCGAGATCGTGCTGTTCCCGTCCTACCTTGTGCATTGGGTCTACCCAAATGAGGCCGGGGGCGAACGGGTGACCATCGCCTTCAACGCCACCATGCGCAAAGGGGCCGGGGCGCAGGCAGAGGCCGGGGACGACGACGACTGATCCTCCCGGCCGCGCCCTTGCCTGTCAGATGCGGATCGGGTCCAGCACCTCATGCTCGATCACTTCGATACCGGGGGGCAGGCCCGCCCGCAGCGCGCTGGCGTCTTGCGCCAGGATCGGGAAGGTCTTGTAATGGCAGGGGATTACCCAGCGAAAGTTGAACCATTTCCGCGCGGCCCATGCGGCGCGGTCCATGTCCATCGTGTAATGCCCGCCACAGGACAGGATGCCAATGTCGGGCTGGTGGTATTCCGCCATCCAGCCCATGTCCGCCATGATGTCAGTATCGCCCGAGACATAGATCGTGTGCCCTTCGCCCGCGATCATGAACCCGGCCGCATCCCCGCCGGGCAAAAGGCCCTTGTCGGAAAAGTCGATGCTGGCGGAATGGACGGCGTTGACCATCGTCACCTTCGCGCCCCCCAGGGTCAGCGTGCCGCCCTTGCCGAAACCGACCGTTTCGGTGCCTTGGCCGTTCAGCCATTCCGACACTTCATGAATGCAGTGGACCTTGATCCCCAACTTGGCCGCCAATCGGGCTGCATCGGAGGCATGGTCGCCGTGGGCGTGGGTCAGAAGGATATGGGTTGCACCTGACACGGCCTCATCCTCACGCCCGGCAGGGAACATCGGGTTGCCGGTCAGCCAGGGGTCAACCAGCAGCACGGCGTCCTCGATTTCGATGCGAAAGCCGGAATGGCCAAGCCAGATGATCTGCATGGGGACGCTCCTGTTATCTTGTCTTGCACAAGATAGTGTCGGGAAAGGTTCAAGCGATGACAATCCCGTCAGGGGGTTGCCGGATCCGGCTTGGCGATGATCCGCCTTGCGCTTGCGGGGGCAAGGAGGGCGCGCTAAACCCGAAGCCAAAGCATCGGAGGGGCCCCATGGCCATTGACATCGACACCGCGCGCAAGGTGGCAAAGCTGGCGCGCATCCGGGTGGAAGAGGGCGACCTGCCCGAACTGGCGGGCAAGCTGTCGGGCATCCTTGGCTTCATGGAACAGCTGAACGAGGTCGACGTGACCGGGGTTGAGCCGATGACATCCGTCACGCCGATGCGGCTGAAGCGGCGGGCGGATGTGGTGACGGATGGCAACATTCAGGCCCAGGTCCTCAAGAACGCGCCCGACGCGCGGGAAGGCTTTTTTGCAGTGCCGAAGGTGGTGGAATGAGCGCGAACGTGTCTGGTGCAAATACATGGACCATCGCCGCCGCGCGCGACGCTTTGCGCAAGGGTGAGGTTTCGGCCGTTGACCTGACGATGTCCTGCCTGACGGCGATCGACGCAGGGGATGCGCTGAACGCTTTCGTGCACAAGACCCCCGAAATCGCGCTGGAACAGGCGCGGGCGGCAGATGGCCGTCTTAAGGCGGGCGATGCCCCGGCGATGTGCGGGATTCCGTTGGGGATCAAGGACCTCTTTTGCACCAAGGGTGTGCCGTCGCAGGCCGCGTCGAACATCCTCAAAGGGTTCAAGCCGGAATACGAATCGACCGTCACTGCCAAACTGTTCGATGCAGGCGCGGTGATGCTGGGCAAGCTGAACATGGACGAATTCGCCATGGGCAGCTCGAATGAGACGTCCGCTTACGGCAACGCGGTGAACCCGTGGAAGGTGGACGACCGAATGCTGACGCCGGGCGGATCGTCCGGCGGGTCGGCGGCGGCGGTGGCGGCGAACCTGTGCCTTGCGGCGACCGGAACCGATACCGGCGGGTCGATCCGCCAGCCTGCGGCCTTTACCGGGATCGTGGGCATCAAGCCTACCTATGGGCGGGTGTCGCGCTGGGGCATCGTGGCCTTTGCCAGTTCGCTGGATCAGGCCGGACCGATGACCAAGACGGTGCGCGATGCAGCCATCATGCTGCAGGCGATGTGCGGCCATGATCCCAAGGATTCCACCAGCGCCGATATCCCGGTGCCGGATTTTGAAGCCGCGCTGACTGGCGATATCCGGGGCCGCGTCATCGGCATCCCGCGCGAATACCGCATGGACGGGATGCCGGCCGAGATTGACATGCTGTGGCAGAACGGCATCGCCATGCTGAAGGACGCCGGCGCCACGGTCCGCGACATCAGCCTGCCGCATACGAAATACGCGCTGCCCGCCTATTACGTCATCGCCCCGGCGGAAGCCTCGTCGAACCTCGCCCGTTATGACGGGGTGCGCTATGGTCACCGGGCCAAGCTGGCTGCGGGCGACGGCATCACCGAGATGTATGAAAAAACCCGCGCCGAAGGCTTTGGCGCAGAGGTGCAGCGCCGGATCATGGTGGGCACCTATGTGCTAAGCGCCGGATTCTACGACGCCTATTACAACCGTGCCCGCAAGGTCCGCGCCCTGATCAAGCGCGATTTTGAGACCGCCTTTGCCGAAGGGGTCGATGCGATCCTGACGCCTGCGACCCCATCCGCCGCCTTTGGTCTGGGTGAGATGTCGGATGCCGATCCGATCCAGATGTATCTCAACGACGTGTTCACCGTCACGGTCAATCTGGCGGGTCTGCCGGGCATCGCGGTCCCGGTGGGGCTGGACGCCCAAGGGTTGCCGCTTGGTCTGCAGCTGATCGGCCGCCCCTGGGATGAGGCCTCCTTGCTTAATCATGCACATGTGTTGGAGAGCCGCGCAGGCTTTGTGGCCAAAGCGGAAAAATGGTGGTAAGGCCCGTCAAAACAACCCTGTCGAGGCAGCAATGACGCGCATTCCCTTTGGTCCGGCCACCGCTGCGGCACTTGCAGCCCTGGCGCTTGCCGCCTGCACCCCGACCAACACCGCGACGACCGGCTCTGGCGTCGGCTTTCAGGACTACAACAGCTATATTCGTGGCGCGCAGCCGGGCCCGGCCCCGATCGGCGGGCCGTTGGGTGGGCCGGTCGCCGTGCCGCCGCCGGGGGGGGCCTTCGACCCCGCCGCCGCCGCCGCCGCGATTGACCGGGCTGACGGCGTGGCACCACTGCCTGCGACGGTGGCCCCACAGCCATCAGCAACCACCTTGCCGCCCTTGACCGAAGGCGTCCGCCCGCGTGGCGGCGCCCCGGCCGGCATCCGCGAAGAAGCGGGTGAGGTTGCCGGAAACTCCGGAATCTCGGACGAGCAGGATTTCGACGCCGTCGCCGCGCGTGAGACGATTGAAAGTGACGCCGAGCGTATCGCCCGCAACCGCTCCGAATATGTGACCGTGCAGCCGAAAGACCTGCCGCAGCGTCCGGGCGACAGCGGGCCGAACATCGTGGAATTTGCGCTGGCCACCAACCACGCGCCAGGCGTGCAGCTGTACCGTCGCGGCGGGCTTGGGGTGCGGGACCAGAACTCGGCCTGCTCAAAATTCGCTTCACCTGACCTTGCGCAGCAGGAATTCCTGGCGCGTGGCGGCCCAGAGCGTGACCGGATGGGGGTTGACCCTGACGGCGACGGTTTCGCCTGTTCCTGGGACCCGCGCCCGTTCCGCACCGCGCTGCAGTGACGCTGACGCACCCGTCGCCCAACTTTGGCGACCGGCGCGATCGTCAGCGGCCCGAACTAGTGGTGCTGCACTACACCGCCATGCGCACCTGTGATGAGGCGCTGGCGCGGCTGTGTGACCCTGTAGCCGAAGTGTCGGCGCATTACCTGATCGACAGCGATGGTTCGGTTCTGTCGCTGGTGGCCGAAGAGGCCCGCGCCTGGCACGCCGGGGCCGGGGCGTGGGGCGGTCGGGGGGATGTCAACTCACGCTCCATCGGGGTGGAGCTGGCGAACGCAGGCGATGCCCCTTTTGCCAACCGCCAGATGCTGGCGCTGGAGCGGCTGTTGCATCAGGTGCTGGCGCGCTGGGCGCTGCCGCCGCAAGCAGTCATCGGCCACAGCGACATGGCGCCGGATCGAAAGGGCGACCCCGGACCGCGCTTTGACTGGCGCAGGCTGGCGCTGGGGGGGGTGTCGGTCTGGCCCCGAGCTGCCGCGATACCCGGGCCGGGCGGCTTTGCCGCCGACCTGCGGGCCTTTGGCTACCCCGATCTGCCGCCTCAGACCCTGCTGACCGCGTTCCGCCTGCGCTTTCGCCCCTGGGCCACCGGCCCTCTGGATGACGCCGACCGCGCGCTGGCCGCTGACCTTGCGCACCGCTTTCCAGTTGACGGCACGCCCGCCCAAGCATAATCCGACACCGCGCGGAGGGCTGGATGACCGCGGGCGGCAACGTCCGAGGAAAGTCCGGACTCCAGTTGGCAAGGGTGCCGGGTAACCCCCGGCGGGGGCAACCCCAGGGAAAGCGCCACAGAGAAGAGACTTCCACGCCACGAACGAAGGTTCGCCTTCGGATCAGCGTGGTAAAGGTGAAACGGTGGGGTAAAAGCCCACCGCGGGACTGGTAACAGGACCGGCACGGCAAGCCCCACCCGGAGCAATGCCAAATAGGGGCCTCGCGCGGGGGCCGGTCCTGCGGCCGCAAGGCTGGGGGATACCGCCCGCAGGGATGCCAACGCCCGAGAGGCCCGGGTTGGCAGCTTGACCGCCGTGGTAACACGGTTGGCAGAGGAATGGTCATCCAGCCCCGGATCACGGTCCGGGGTGGACAAAATCCGGCTTACAGGCCCTCCGCGCAATTTCCCTCCGGCAAATATCCTCGCCGGAGGCACGTCTGAGGCCCTTGCGCTTGTAACGCTCGAAGCAAAAGGAACGCGCGCCACTTCGGCGCGCTTGTTTGGTTGCTCTGATTGGCAGATCCACCGATTTGCCGCCCGCGTGCCGGTTTGGCTGTTGACACTGCCGACCCGGCGGATAAAAGGCGGGCTTCAAGCATTTCACCGGGGACCCACGCGTTTCCCGATGCAGGAGAAACGACCATGGCGAAGCCGGCCACCATCAAGATCCGCCTGAACTCCACCGCGGGGACCGGCCACTTCTATGTCACCAAGAAGAACGCCCGGACGATGACCGAAAAGATGGTCGTCAAGAAGTATGACCCCGTCAAGCGGGAGCATGTCGAATACAAGGAAGGCAAGATCAAGTAAGATCTGCCAATCCTGACAGGTGTGATCCTGACAGATCTAGGGCCGTGCCGCAGGGCGCGGCCCTTTCCTTTTGCACCGCGTCGGCCATATCTGGGCGATGAGCAGCCCAACCCTCACCCTGCGCCGGTCGACACCGGGCGATCTGGCGGCCGTAGACCGGCTGCTGTCGTGCAGCTATCCTCGGCTTCTGGCGCCGGACTACCCGCCCTCAACCTTGGTGCTGGCTGTGCCCCGCATCGCCCGCGCGCGGCCCGAGCTTCTGGCCTCGGGCACCTACTTTCTGGCTGAGGATGCGGCGGGCCTTTTGCTGGCTGCGGGGGGCTGGACCCCTGCCACCGCCACGGGCACCACGGTCCGCGATACCGGCCATGTCCGCCATGTGGCAACAGACCCCGATGCCCTGCGCCAAGGGGTGGGCCGCGCGCTGATGGTCCGCGTGATGCAGGACGCGCGTGAGGCGGGGATGCTGTGGCTGGATTGCTTGTCCACCCGGACGGCCGTTCCGTTCTACACCGCGCTGGGCTTTCGGACCCTGTTCCCGACCGAGGTGCAGCTGGCCCCCGGGATCAGCTTTCCCGTGGTGCGGATGATGGCTGACCTTGGGCGCCTGCCCAACACTTGACCCGCGCCTGACGCCTTACCCGCAAATGAAAAGGGCCGGTCCAATTGGACCGGCCCTTTCGCATTCTGTACCTTGCGTTATTCGCGGTTGCCCATGAATTGCAGCAGGAACATGAACATGTTGATGAAGTCGAGGTAGAGGTTCAGCGCCCCCATGATCGCCGACTTAGCCAGCCATTCCTGATCCATCGCCTGCGCATGGGCGATGTAATCCGCCTTGATACGCTGGGTGTCATAGGCCGTCAGACCGGCAAAGATCAGCAGACCGATGACCGAGATCGCGAAGGCCAGCGCCGACGAGGCGAGGAAGATGTTCACCACCATCGCGACCAGAAGGCCAATCAAGCCCATCATCAGGAACGTGCCCATGCCCGACAGGTCACGCTTGGTGACGTAGCCGTACAGTGACAGGCCCGCAAAGGCGATTGACGTGATCAGGAAGGTCTGCGCGATCGACACGCCGGTAAAGACCTTGAAGATCCAGGCCAGCGACAGACCCATCACCGCCGCGAAAGTGTAGAAGAACAGCTGCGCACCCGCCGCCGACAGCTTGTTGATCAGCGCGCCAAAGGCGAACACCATCGCCAGCGGGGCAAACATGATCACCCAGCCAAGGATCGTCATCCCGCCTTCGGGCGTGCGCAGGAAGTCCAGAAGCGACGAGGTGCCAACACCCCAAGCCACACCTGCCGTCACCAGCATGGCCACGGACATCAGCCCGTAGACCTTGTTCATATGGGCGCGAAGCCCTTCGTCGATCTGCGCGCGGGCGCCGACGCCTGCGCTGCGGATCGTTTCATATTGAGCCATTGAAGCCTCCGATGTTGTCCCTAAGGGCAACGCCGGGGGAACCGGCGCGACCTCGTGCGACGAATATCAGTATTGCCGCGCCAAATTTCAAGCGCTGCATGCAGGAATTGCGCAGGCTTTCGGTGGGGATTGCAGTTGCAGATGCGATTGCCGTTGGCTTTGTGCCTGGCGCCAATGGGGTGGCGCATCCCAGGCATTAGCCCGAAAGGGCTGGCTGGCCTAAGCCTCGGCCTCATGCCGGGTCAGGCCGATATCGCGCAAAAGGTGGTCATCCAGCTGCCGCAGCGCCCGGCGTGATCGGGCAAATTCGGCAAAGGTCAGCGCCGTCTGCAAGATGCGGACACTGCGCTGCAAGAAGCGGGCAAGGCTTGGGCGGGTCATCATATCCTCCATCCATCGGGTTTGGTGATGCTGCGGGGGTGCTGCATCAGGATGCTTGAACATTGTCACACGGTGATGCAGTATGAAAACGAATGATTGTGAAGTGAATCATCAGGAACCGTGATATGCCCCGTAACCTTGACCTGTCTGCCCTTCGCGCCTTTGTCACCGTTGCCGATGTCGGCGGGGTGACCAAGGCGGCCGGCTATCTGAACCTGACGCAATCGGCGGTCTCGATGCAGGTCAAACGGCTTGAGGACTCGCTGGGCATGCAGCTTTTCCTGCGGGCGGCGCGCAAACTGGCGCTGTCACCGGAAGGGGAGCAGCTTTTGTCCTATGGTCGCCGGATGCTGGCGCTGAACGATGAGGTGCTGTCGCGCTTTTCGACCTCGGCCTGTTGCGGGCCGATCCGGCTTGGTGTGCCGCATGACGTGGTTTATCCGGCGATCCCGGGCATCTTGCGGCGGATGGCGCAGGCCTATCCTATGGTGCAGGTGAACCTGGTGTCCTCGTTCACCATCCTGATGAAGGAAGGCTTTGCGCGCGGCGACTTTGACGTGATCCTGACCACTGAGGAGACGCCCGATCCGGGGGCCGAGGTTCTGGGCGCGCGCCCGCTCGTCTGGGTAGGTGCGCCCGAGGGCAGTGCCTGGCAACGCCGCCCGCTGCGGCTGGGGTTCAAGGATACCTGCATTTTCCGCCCGCGCGCGCAGGCCGCACTGGATGCGGCTGGCATCGCCTGGGAACTGGCGACGGGCGGCGAAAGCGAACAGGCGGTTGAGGCGACGGTGGCCGCCGACCTTGCGGTAACCGCGCGCATGGCCGGCAGCATTCCCGCCGGCACTGCGGTGATCACCGGCGACAACCAGCTGCCCCCCTTGGGTGAGATGAAGCTGGCGCTTTACCGCGCGCCCCGCCCCACGGCCGAGACCACGGATGAGGCGGTGGAGCATTTGCTGGCAGACCTGCGCTGCGCCTACGGGTCCTGAACCCGGATCACCACCTTGCCGGTGGCGCGGCGGCTGCGCAAAAGCTCTAACCCCGCGGGGAAATCGGCAAAGGGCAGAACCTGGCCTTGGTGGGGGTGCAAGGTGCCTGCGGCGTGCCAGTCCAGCAGCTGCGCCATGCTGGCGGCAACGGCCCTTGGTGCGTGGGCCTGATAGCCGCCATACCAAAAACCCGAGACGGTCAGGTTCTTGACCAGCAGCAGGTTGGCCGGCACCTGCGGCACCTGCCCCGAGGCAAAGCCGATGGCCAGTAGCCGCCCGTCCGGCTTGCAGGCGCGCAAGGCCGCGTCAAAGCCTGCGCCGCCCACCGTGTCGAAGACCACATCCACACCGCCCAGGGCGCGCAACTGGTCCTTCAGGTCGGGCGCATCGCTGTCAATCAGCACATCCGCCCCGGCGGTCTGCGCCACCGCCAGCCGGTCCAGCCCCCGGGCGAGGGCAATCACCCGCGCGCCCAACCGCTTGCCGATCTCAACCGCGGTCAGCCCGACACCCCCGGCAGCGCCCGTAACCATCAGCACCTCACCCGGTTGCAGCGCGCCCTTCAGCGTCAGCGCCAGATGGGCGGTGCCGTAGGCGATGGGAAAACCCGCCGCCTCGTCAAAACCCATCGTGTCAGGCAGGGGAGACAGGCGGTCAGCTGACAGGCAAAGCACCTCGGCCAGCGCACCGGTGCCGCTGACACCCAGCACGCGGGTGCCCGGGGGTGGGCCGCTGGTGTCGGGTCCAAGCGCCTCGACGATCCCCGAAAACTCCATCCCCGGGATGAAGGGCAGGGCCGGGCGAACCTGGTAACTTCCCGCCAGCATAAGAAGATCGGCAAAGTTCAGCCCGACCGCGATGACGCGCACCCGCGCCTCACCCTTAGCGGGAATGGGGGCAGAAACGGTCTGCAACTTGGGCGTGCTGCCCAGCGTTTCGATCAGCCAGGCCTGCATGGGTTTTCTTGCATGATTGGGGGGTTTTCCTTCACGTCGCGCGGTGACCAGTTGGCCATATTTCGACCGGATGCTACATTCTTTTCCGTCTGGTGCACAGTAGATTGGATTCGCCGCTACTGTATCTTAGCAAAATGCAACGAACCTGCGCAAAGAGTCGCAAAATGCATAGCAAAATAGAAATCGCGCTAAAGGCGAGTTATTCGACTCCAAGGTGCGCATAGGGTATGGGATGGAACAACCCTTCCGTGTTTTGAACATCTGTATAATTGCCCCTATCCAAAAGGACAGGTTTTCGACTGCTGCAAGTTTTTTTCTCGCCCCCACGTCGCCAGCGCATTTTTGGCACGAAACTTGCTTACTGATTAGCAAGGGGAACGACGACTGTAATTGGAGTGAGTTATGAAGCATCCTGTAGACGCACATGTTGGCAAACGCATCCGTCACCGCCGCTGGATGGTGGGCATGACCCAGCAACAGCTGGCGGATAAGGTTGGGATCAAGTTCCAGCAGATCCAGAAATATGAAACCGGGATGAACCGGGTCAGCGCCTCGCGGCTTTGGGACGTTGCGGATGCGCTGGGGGTCTCGATCTCGTTCTTCTTCGAGGGTCTTGGCGAAGGTCAGGCCGCCGTTGCCCAGGCTCAGGGCGACATGATGGCCGACAAGGAAGCGCTGGAGCTGGTGCGGTCCTACTACGCCATCCCGGAAGCACAGCGCCGCCGCCTGTTCGACCTGGCCCGCGTCCTGTCCGAGGCCGCCTGACCTTGACCTTGCCCCTGCGAGCGTTTAGCGCCCGCAGGGCAGGCCTGCTGGCCTGACACGGGCGGCAATTGGGGTTTGGGCATGCGGGTATCCACGGCGCTGGCGTCTGACCTGGTGGCGACGGCGCACGAGCTTGCCGATGTCGCGCGGGTGGCGACGCTGTCTTACTTCCGCAGCCGCGACCTTGCCGCTGATACCAAGGAAACCCAGCGCTTCGACCCCGTCACTGCCGCTGATCGGCTGTCGGAAGAGCGGATGCGCGCAGTGCTTGCCCGTCTCCGGCCCGCCGATGGCATCCTTGGCGAAGAATTCGGCACACTTGCGGGCACCTCTGGGCTGACCTGGGTGCTTGACCCGATTGACGGCACGCGCGGGTACCTGTCGGGCACACCCACATGGGGGGTGCTGATCTCGGTCCGTGACGATGAAGGCGTGCTTTACGGCATCATCGACCAACCCTACATCGGTGAGCGGTTCGAAGGCGGCCTTGGCATCGCCCGAATGCGCGGTCCGATGGGCGAAAGCCCCCTTGCCACGCGCAGCCCGCGCGCCTTGTCGCAGGCGATTCTTTTCAGCACCTTCCCCGAAGTTGGCACCCCGGCCGAAGGCGCCGCCTTTGGTCGGGTGGCGCCGCTGGCAAAGCTTGTCCGCTATGGCACCGATTGCTACGCCTATGCGCTGATCGCCGCCGGCCAGATTGATCTGGTGATCGAGGCTGGCCTGCAGGCCTATGACGTGCAGGCCCCCATCGCGGTGATTGAGGCTGCAGGCGGCATCGTGACCGACTGGCAGGGCCGCCCCGCGCTGGACGGTGGCCAGATCCTTGCCGCCGCCAACCGCGACATCCACGCCGAGGCGCTTGCTCTGCTGAACGCCTGACCCCGTTCCCCCAAGTCCGCATTTGCGCCTTTGAAAAAACACTCTGCGGGGGGCAGGGCTGAAAACCCCCAAGGGCGCGGCTAGCCTTTGACGCAAGGTTTCTTGCCTTGCCCCCCTGCTGGTGGCTATTCTTGTCGTGCTGGCCCCGTGTCCTTCTCCCTTCTGACGGGCGGCCCGGTTTCTGGTGAAACCGAAGGGTGCGCAAAGGCTGCATCATGTCTGACCTTCTGATCCGTAACGCCGATGTCGTCGTGACGATGAATGCCACCCGGGCCGAACTGGCCGGGGCGGATGTGCTTGTGCAAGGCGGGGTGATCACGGCCGTGGGGCCGGGTCTGGTTGCGCCGGGGGCAGGGGTGATCAACGCCCGCGGCTGCGTGGTGACGCCGGGCCTCGTGAACACGCACCACCACCTCTATCAGACTCTGACCCGCGCGGTGCCGGGGGGGCAGGATGCGCTGCTTTTCGGCTGGCTGAAGACGCTATATCCGATCTGGGCACGCTTTGGGCCGGATGAGATGTTCACCTCGGCTCAGGTGGGCTTGGCCGAACTGGCGCTGTCGGGCTGCACGCTGACCTCTGACCACCTGTACCTTTACCCGGGCGGCGCGCGGCTTGAGGATACAATTCACGCCGCCGCCGAAGTGGGCCTGCGCTTTCACCCCACGCGCGGCGCGATGAGCATCGGGGAAAGTGCTGGTGGCCTACCGCCCGACAGTTTGGTCGAGGATGAGGCCGCGATCCTGAACGACATGATCCGCGTGGTCGATGCCTTTCACGACCCGCTGCCCGGTGCGATGGTGCGGGTGGGGCTGGCACCCTGCTCGCCGTTTTCAGTCAGCCGGGGGCTGATGCGGGATGCGGCATTGCTGGCGCGCGACAAGGGGGTGATGCTGCACACCCATCTGGCCGAGAATGATGAGGATATCGCCTATTCTCTGGCGCAGTTCGGCTGCCGCCCAGGCCAATATGCCGAAGACCTTGGCTGGACCGGCGCCGATGTCTGGCACGCCCATTGCGTCAAGCTGGATGGTTCGGAAATTGATCTATTCGCCCGCTCTGGCACCGGAATTGCCCATTGCCCATGTTCGAATTGTCGTCTTGGGTCCGGGATTGCCCCGGTTCGGGCGATGCGGGATGCGGGGGTGAAGGTGGGGCTTGGAGTGGACGGATCCGCCTCAAACGACGCGGGCAATCTGATCGGTGAGGCGCGGATGGCCATGCTGCTGCAACGCGTGGCGCAAGGGGCCAACGCGATGAGCGCGCGTGAGACGCTGGAAATCGCCACCCTTGGCGGCGCGCGGGTGCTGGGGCGGGATGATGTGGGTTCAATCGAGGTCGGCATGCGGGCAGACCTGGCAATCTGGGACCTGTCAGGGGTTGAGGCTGCGGGCAATTGGGACCCGGTGGCAGCCCTTGTCCTGTGCGGACCGACGCGGGTTCGCGGCCTGATCGTCGAAGGGCGCGAGGTGGTGCGCGACGGGCAGATGCTGACACTGGACATGGGCAGGCTGGTGGCGCGGCAAACCCGGCTTGCGGCGCGTCTGGCGGGGTAAGGGCGGGACGGGCGTCGGGTATTCCCGCCCTTTCCCGGGCGGCGCTTTGGCGGCATGGTCCTGACGCAACCGCCGAAGGAACTTGCCGATGCGCCACCTTACCGTCGTTACACTGTCCCTGGGCCTTGCCCTGCCGGCCTTTGGCCAGACCCTGCTGTCAGAGGCCACGGGCAACTGGGCCGGGGCGTCGAACCAGGGCTTCTACTTTCGCGCGCATCTGACCCAGAACACCGACAAGTCCCGCCTCACGATCTGGGGCGGCCGGATCGACGCGGTGCCGGATGCCGCCGGCGACCCGGACTTCGACAATGATCAGATTGCGCTGGGTGCCTTTGCCACGCGGCAAGAGCTTGAGGTGTTCGACACCGGCCAAGGCAGCATTCTGCAAGTCCTCACCGAATTTGCCGACGAAGAGGCTGAGGGGCGGTCGGTTGTGCAGATCCAGTTCATTGACAACCAGTATACGGTCGTTGGCTACTATCACCGGTCGATGTTCTACAATCCGGGCAGTGAGCCTTACACCTACGAATGCGATGTGGACCTGCGGAACATGACCACCATCGATGACGGGGTCGAACGCGCACTTGCGCCGGTGAACGCCGAGGCACTGAACGCCAGTACCTGGACCTGGGATGCCGCCTTTGAGCGGGGCTATTGCACCCGGACCTAGCAGGGCGGGTGGGCTTGGGGTAGAACTGCCCCAAGGAGACCCCGATGGACCACAATTTTGAGACCCAGCGCCGTGAGACGTATGACACCTTCAAGCAGTCGAAGGGGGTCAGCCTGCCGAAAACCTCGGTGATCGACTATGCCTTCTTCATCGAAGAGCTTGACGCCAGTTGGCCGGCACTTGAACGCGCCCTGCGGCTGGAGGGGTTTACGACCCGGCGGGCCAAGGATGGTGAGACGATGATCGCCTCAATCGGCCCAATCCCGGTTACGGCCGAGGATGTCTGGCACTATGAACGGATCGCGACCTCGATTGCCTTGAAGCATGATTTCTACCCCGATGGATGGGAACTGGCTGAGTAGCTGGCTCTGGCTCTGGCTCTGGCTGGGGCGGCGATCAGATTGAGCGCGTTCCGCGCGAGGTTTTTTGTCGCGTATTTGCGCGTGAAGAACGCGCAAATACGCTCCGCGTTGCCTCCGGCGGGGATATTTTGGGACAGATGAATGGCTTAAGGTGTGGGGCCGGGTTTGCCGCCGACCCAGACCTGCGCCACGGCGCGGTCGTCGCCCATCATGATCGTGGGAAACAGGGCCTGCCAAAGGTCGTTGGCCCGTGCCGCTGCCTGGGCAATCGCTGGGGTAGAGGCAAGGTCGATCACCACCAGATCCGCCTCCATCCCCGGGGCGATGTTGCCGATCCTGTCCTCAACCCGCAGCGCGCGGGCAGATCCTTGGGTGGCCAGCCACCATAGCTGCGCGGGGTGCAGGGACTGGCCGCGCAGTTGCGCCACCTCATAGGCTGCAGCCATGGTCCGGAGCATGGAAAAGGAGGAGCCGCCACCCGTATCGGTGGCAAGGCCGACGCGCAGGCTTTGTGCCAGACCAATGTCGAACAGGCCCGAGCCGATGAAGGTGTTTGATGTCGGGCAGTGGACAAGGCTGGCCCCCGCCTCAACCAGCCGCGCTTTTTCGCGGTCGGTCAGGTGGATGGCGTGGCCGTAGACCGCGCCTTCGCGCAAGAGGCCCTGCGCCTCATAGGTATCCAGATAGTCACGGGACTGGGGGAAAAGGTCGCGGACCCAGGCAATTTCATCCACCTGTTCGGAAAGGTGGGTCTGCATCAGGCAATCCGGATACTCGCGCCAAAGCGTGCCAAGGGCGGCCAGTTGTTCGGGCGAGGAGGTCGGCGAAAAGCGGGGGGTGATGACGTAGGACAGCCGGTCAACCCCGTGCCACCTTTCCAGCAGCGCTTTGCTGTCGTCATGGGCCGATTGCGCGGTGTCGCGCAGGCCTTCCGGTGCGTTGCGGTCCATGCAGGTCTTGCCGGCAAAGACGCGCATGCCCCGACTTTGTGCAGCGGTGAAGATCGCATCGACACTGGCCGGGTGGATCGTGGCATAGGTGCAGACTGTGGTCGTGCCGCGCGCCAGCACCAGATCAAGGTAGCGGTTGGCGATGCTGTCGGCGTAGGCGCGGTCAGCAAAGCGCATCTCTTCGGGGAAGGTGTAGGTGTTCAGCCAGTCGATCAGCCGCTTGCCCCATGAGGCGATGATCGCGGTCTGGGGATAGTGGACATGGGCATCGACAAAACCGGCCGAGATCAGCTTTTGCCCGTAGTCATGCACCCTCGCGCCAGGGGCCTGCGCGCGCAAAGTGGCCGCGTCCCCTACGGCCAGAATGCGGCCACCGTCCACCAGAACCGCGCCGTGGCTTAGCGGTGTGGCGGCATCAAGGCTGTCGAACGGATCGCCTGCATAGCGGATCACCTGCCCCAGAAGAAGATCGGCCATCTGCACTGCCCCCTGTTTCGCGGGGCCTACCCTACGGCCTTTATCCGCTTGGGTAAATTTGCCTTTGGCCCTGTTTCCCTGAAACAGCTTTCGCTAAGGTCGGGGCAATCGCAGAACGGTTTCGGGGGCAGCATGGCAGAGCATCTGACGGACCCGGACGGAGACGTGCTGGATCAAGACCGGATCGACGCGGTGCTGCGGGCGGTCGCGGCGGGCGACAGTGCCGCGATTGATGCTTTGCTGGACCCGTTGCACGCCGCCGATATTGCCGACCTTCTGGAGCAGATCGGCGGGCCGGACCGGCGCGCGCTGCTTCGGCTTTGGTCGCATGAGATTGACGGCGATATCTTGTCGGAAATCTCGGACGCGATCCGGGAAGAGGTGATCGACAGCCTGCCGCGCAACGTGCTGGTTGACGCCGTGCGCGATCTGGAAACCGACGATGTCGTCGACATTCTGGAAGACCTGGAGCAGCCGCAGCAGGACATGATCCTGAACGCGCTGACCGACGCCGACCGGCTGGCGGTGGAACAGGCGATGGCCTATCCGGAATACTCGGCCGGGCGATTGATGCAGCGCGAAACCGTGGTGGCACCGGAACATTGGACGGTGGGCGAAGCGATTGATTTCCTGCGGAAATCAGAGGGGCTGCCGGACCAGTTCTATCATGTCATCCTGGTGGACCTCCGGATGCAGCCGGTGGGCTATGCCACGCTGGGGCGGATCCTGTCGTCAGGCCGCGACGTGCGGTTGAGGGATATCGTCGAGGACAGCTTTCGCACGGTCGAAGCGACCGATCCCGAGGCGGACGTGGCCTATATCTTCAACCAGTATCACCTGATTTCCTGCCCGGTGGTCGATGCCGGGGGGCGGCTGGTCGGCGTCATCACCATCGACGATGCGATGAACGTGCTGGACGAGGAGCATCAAGAGGACATGCTGCGTCTGGCGGGTGTCGGCGATGAAAGCTCGATTGCGGACCGGGTGTTTGGGACGGTGCGGCAGCGGTTGCCCTGGCTGTGCGTCAACCTTGTGACGGCCATTCTGGCCAGTGCTGTCATCTCGCAGTTCGAGGCGCAGATTGCCCAACTGGTTGCCTTGGCGGTCTTGATGCCGATCGTGGCGTCAATGGGCGGGAATGCAGGCACGCAAAGCCTGACAGTTGCGGTGCGGGCACTGGCGACGCGCGACCTGACGGAGGCGAACATGGGCCGGGTGATCTGGCGCGAGACGGCGGTGGGGCTGATCAACGGT
Source organism: Rhodobacterales bacterium (assembly GCA_038211355.1). Lineage (GTDB taxonomy): Bacteria > Pseudomonadota > Alphaproteobacteria > Rhodobacterales > Rhodobacteraceae > Tabrizicola. The sequence continues at coordinate 16,655 of JBBQVR010000024.1, forward strand.
CTGTTCTTTGCGCTGGTGATGGGGTTGGTCAGCTGGGCGTGGTTCGGCAACCCGATGCTGGGCGTGGTGATTGCGGCGGCGATGGTGGTCAACCTGGTCGTCGCGGGGATGGCCGGCATCCTGGTGCCGGTGATGATGGAGCGGTCGGGCGTGGACCCGGCACTGGCCTCGGGCACTTTCGTCACGACGGTAACGGATGTGGTGGGGTTCTTCGTCTTTCTCGGACTGGCAGCGGTGATCTTGCTATGAGCGACATCAAGGCCTTGGCGCGGAGTGAGGCCTTCGTCCGGCGCGCGGCAGCCTTTGCGGCGGGGCAGGGACAGGCGGCCGAGATCCTTGCGGACTATCTGGCGGGGCAGGGGGGCAAGGTTTTGTCAGGCTACATGCCGATGCGGACCGAGATTGACCCCCTGCCCGCGATGGCCGCGCATCAAGGGCCGGTGGGCGTGCCGGTGATCGTGGCCAAGGGCACGGCCCTGCGGTTCCGCGAATGGTCACCCGGCGCGCGGATGGTTGAAGGCGCGTTCAAGGCGCTGATCCCGGAAGAGGGCGCCTGGGTAGAGCCTGAGGTGCTGATTGTCCCCATGCTGGCCTTTGACGCACGGGGGTTCCGGCTGGGCTATGGCGGCGGGTTCTATGACCGCACGCTTGAAGGGTTGCGCGCGAAGGGAAAGGTGCTGGCGATCGGCTTTGCCTTTGCCGCGCAAGAGGTGGCCGAGGTACCGATTGACGCGACCGATCAGAGGCTGGATGCGGTGGTCACGGAACAGGGCGTCACAATTTTCGCGTGACGCCCCAAAATCCTTTGAAGGATCTTGCAAAAGTTTTCGAAAACTTTTGCGTGCGCCCCTCAGTACGCCCGTCAGTGCGCGATGTCTTCCTGACGGACGAACATGTTGCCCCAGGCGCGGTCAATCAGCTCGGGTGTCATCTGGTAAGGGATATTCTCGAACTCACAGACCGAGATCATCTGGTCGATCAGGAAGACCGGCTGATAGTTGGCGTAGTTGTTCTCGATGGTCGGGAACTTGACCTTCATCAGATACATCAGCGCCTGTTCGTCCAGCGGCATCTTCTTTTTCCGCGCGACCATGGCGAAGATCTTGAGGAAGTTTTCCTGTGACGGCCCGTCGATCTTGATCTTGAAGAAGATCCGCCGCAGGGCCGCGCCGTCAAAGATCTGGTTGGGGTGGAAGTTGGTGGAAAAGATCACCAGCGTGTCAAAGGGCACAGTGAACTTCTCGCCCGACTGAAGCGCAAGGATATCGCGGCTTTCTTCCAGCGGCACGATCCAGCGGTTGACGATCTTTTGCGGCGGTTCGGCCTGACGGCCAAGGTCGTCGATGATGAAGATGCCGCCGGTGGCCTTCAGCTGCAGCGGCGCCTGATACGTCCGCGCGGTGGGGTTGTAGGTCAGATCCAGCATCTCAAGCGACAATTCACCACCGGTGATGACCGAAGGACGCTCACAATAGACATAACGGTTGTCGTATTTGTTCGACGTGCGGCGCAAGGAGTTCGGGTCGTCCACGTTCGATTCCGCGGCCGAATGGACGATGGGGTCATAGACCGAAATGATCTGCCCGGAATATTCAATCGCGCGGGGCACATAGACCTTGTCCCCCAGCGCCGCGCGGATGCCGTGGCTGATGGATGACTTGCCGTTGCCGGGCGGGCCATACAGCAGGATCGACCGGCCTGACGTGACCGCAGGGCCAAGGTTGTCAATCAGGTCGGGCGGAAGGATCAGGTGGCCCATGCCCGACAGAAGCTGTTCCTTGTTCAGCCGGATGTCGCGGACCGACTGGCGCTTGATCTGCACCGAATACTGCTCCAGCGGGACGGGCATCGCGCCATAATATTCCGACTGTGACAGCGCATCCAGAGCGCGGGCCTTGCCGGCATCGGTAAGCTCATACCCCATCTCATTGCCGGCGGTGGCATGCATGGTGCCGGTCGCGGTCAGCAGTTTCTGGGTGCGGGCAAGGTCAACCAGTTCCTGGGTCAGCGGGACCGGCAGGCTGATCACCTTGGACAGCGCAGAGACCTGATCCAGATTGGTGCGGAACATCGACTTGAGCAGGATATCCCGCATCATGATGATCGAAAGGCCCGTATCTGACAGGCTGCGGGGCGTCGTGGGTGCCGTGACGTTCGACACCGGGGCTTCAGCGTTCATTCGACCGGCTCCGTGGACAGTGGCAGCAAACTGCGGGAATTTGCAGGCTAATTGCGACTTGTGTCAGACTTGCGGCCAGATGGCGGCAACAAGATAGAAGACCACAATCCCCGACAATGCAAACCCCAGCGGAAAATAGCGCCGCTCCGTCCAGCTTTTCCAATCTGGTGTCATTCGCCGCACCGCAGGAATGGCCCGCATGATCCGGTGCGCAATCAGCGCCCCGATCAGGCAACCGGCGATCAGCAGGAGGAGTGATACGATATCCGCCCCGACAAAGATCGGTGCCATAGCCGCCGTATATTTTGCGTCCCCCGCGCCAAAAGTGCCGGTCAGATACAACAGGTAGCCTGCGCCCAGAACAATGGCCATCAGGGCAAACCCCCAGAACCAGGCCGTCCAGGTGGCGACCGCCAGCCAGCCCAGCAGGGGCCAGACGGCCGCCAGCGCCAGCACGGCATTGTTGGGGATCTTCATCCGCTTCATGTCATTGCCCGAGACCCAAAGGGCGATCGGCAGGACGGGGACCAGGAGAATCAGGGCGCCGGTAGAGGTGATCATCAGAACTGCACGTTCGAATCGAGGGCTTCAAGGCTGCGGCTTGCGGCCTCGAAATGCTGGGGATGGGTGTCGACAGCCTGCTGCAACAGACCCTTGCCCACGTTCACATCGCCCTGCTTGATCGCGGCAAGCGCCATCGAATACAGCAGTTCGGCCCGTTCGGTCTGCGTCATCTGCACCACGGGCAGATCATACTTGCGCTGCGCGGCCCGGGCGAGAACCAGATTGTTCTTGGCGGTGAACATCGACTTGTCGTGGGTCAAGGCCTCGGTGAACAAACGCTCGGCATCGGCAGGGGCGCCGCGTAACAGCTTGGAAAAGCCCCAGTTGTTCAACGTGTTGGCGGGCCGGGTGGTCAGACTGACAGCAATTTCATAGAAACTGTCAGCCTTGGCCCAGTTCTTGTCGGCATCGGCAACCATCGCTTCGATCCGGTAGCGGTCAAAGCTTTCATGCGTCGGCGGGATCAGGTTCAGCTCGGCCTTCGCCTCAGGCCACTGGTTGGACCGGATCAGTGTATCCGCCAGCAGTACACGATCTTCGGGCGTGGCTTCGGGATGGGCAACCACCTGGCGCCAGACCACCGCCGCCTCAGACGCCTTCTGCGCGCGGGTCAGCGACTTTGCCAGACCGCGTTTCAGGTCGATCCGTTCGGGATTGATCTTGATGGCGTCGGTGAAATACTTGACCGCTTCATTCGGGTCGGCGACGGTCAGCATCACATCATTCAGGTTGGATTCGTCGATCAGGTTGACGTCCTTGAGGGCCCGTTCCACCTGCGCGTCAGAGTTTGGCTGACATCCCGACAGAAACACCGCGCCGCCAAGGCACAGCATGACAAGACCAGTGTGGCGCATCTTTCGCGTCCTTTTTTTACGACTGCTCGTTTCGTTTACTGCTCGGAGCCCTTTGCCTAAAGTTGCGTAAGCAGGACATATCGCCCCTTTTCACGCCGCACGAGGCGGAACTCACCTTCTTCTTGGGCCGGATCATACACGACCGCCTCGGTTGCGGCGATAGCACGCATCAGATTTTCACGGATCGAGTCTGTTTGGCCACTATCCTGAGCGAAAGCTTGCTGAAAGATCAGACGCGCTTCGCCGATCTGGCCCCGCTCCATCAAGACGACGCCCAGGTTGTTCAGGGCCGGCACAAAGGTCGGGTCCTCTTCGATGGCGCGGCGCAGGATCTGTTCGGCCTGCCCAAGACGACCAAGCGAAAGGTTGGCCGACCCGATGGCCGACAGGGTATCGACGTTCGCGCCATAGACTGACGCCGCGCGGTAATAGGCTTTCAACGCCAGCTCATATTCCCCGGCTTCCATCAGGCGATGGCCAACGGTCAGGCCATCAACTGCCTCACCCTTTGCATCAACGCCGTATGGCAGATTGCGCGTAACCCCACCCGAAGGTGTGCAGGCCGAAACGACAGCGGTGACAAAGACAAGTGCGACAACGCGATGGAACAACGTCAACCCTTCTTATGCCCTCAGCCCCCCGGTCGCATTTCCATCAGCATGGTCGCAATCCCGTGGATCGAGGGACCAATCAGGATGACCAGCAGCGGCGGAACGGTGAAAAGCATAGTGCCAAGGGTTAGTTTGGTAGGCAACATGTTTGCCTTTTCTTCGGCCCGCATGATGCGTTTGTCGCGCATGTCGGCGGAATAGACACGCAAGGCATCCGCAATCGAGGTGCCGAAGGTGGCCGATTGCACCAGCGTGGTCACGAACGAGGCCACGTCCGGCACGCCGACCCGTTCAGCCATGTCTTTCAGAACCGACACACGTTCCTTGCCGGCTTTCACCTCTTGCGCCACCATGTCGAATTCATCGGCAAGTGCGGGGTATCCCATCCGGCTTTCCTTGCCGACGCGGATCAGCGACTGGTCAAGCGACTGGCCCGCCTCGACGCAGACCAGCATCAGGTCAAGCGCGTCGGGGAAGCCCTGGATAATCTCTTCCTGGCGTTTCTGAACCCGCTTGTCGACCCAGTAGCGCGGCAGAAAATAGCCAATGGCACAAGGCAGCAGCGCATAAAGCAGCATGGAATTGGTGGTCAGTTCCCCATTGATCGATTTCACCAGCGCCATGATCAGGCCAAGGATAAGGAAACCGATGCCCAGCAGAAACTGCATGGCATGGAACATCCGGACCGAGTTCTTGTCGGTGTAACCCGCCCGCAGCATCTTCAGCTTGGCGGCAGAAAGCTCATCTTTCTGTTGCGGTTCAAGGAAATGGGCAAAACGCTCAAGCTTGTCGACCTTTTCGTTCCGACGCAGGGTGCGCTTCTTGTCCAGATCGCCAATACCGGTCGTGGTGTCACGCAGCTCGCTGAACCGGTCGCGGCGGCGTTTCATGACCGTCGGCAGGGCGATAAGGATCAGCAGAACCCCGAGGAACCCCACCGCCATCAGCGGGCCCAGCGGGCCAAGGGTGTCGATCAGCCAGGTGTTGACGGCAGAAAAGGGGTTCATTGTGACCTCACACCTTGATGTTGGTCATCACCTTCATGAAGATGATGTTGATGATCAGAAAGACGCCCACGACCAGGGCGGCAGGAATGAAGGCGGCGGTTTCCCGAACACCGTCGTAATAGTCGGGCTTGATGACGATGATCATCAAGAGAGCCACGATCGGGAAAGCCGACAGGAACATGCCTGACCACTTTGCCTCAGCGGTGATGGCGCGGACGCGGCGGAACAGCTTGAACCGCGCGCGGATCACCTTGGACAGACCGTCAAGAATTTCGGCCAGGTTGCCGCCTGATGTCTGCTGGATCGTCACGGCCACGGCCAGAAAGCGCAAATCCTGGCTATCCATCCGTTCCGCAAAGGCCTTGAGAGATTCCGTCACATCGCGGCCATAGGCGGCCTCATCCCCGATGACCCCGAATTCAGACCCCAGCGGATCAGGGATTTCCTTGGCCACGATCGCGATTGCGGCCGAAAACGGGTGACCAACGCGCAAGCTGCGGACCATCAGTTCGATGGAATCAGGCAGCTGCTCTTCCAGCAGATCCATCCGCTTTTTGGCTTTCTTGTTCACCCAGTAATAGACCCCGCCAACGCCCATGACGATGCCAAGGATGATCCGCACGCCGGTTGTGGCGCTGGTGAACAGCGTCAGCATCAAGAAGGCCAGCACCGCCACCACACCCATCACCGCAACCAGTTGTTGCGGCGAAAAGGCGATATTTGCGCGCTGCGCCTTTTTGGCAAAGACGGAATACAGCGGGATGTTCTTGGCGTTCAGATGCTGGTTCATTTCCTTGCGGAGCTGTTCCAGAACCTGTTCGCGGTTGGCGTTCTTCTCTAGCAGGGACAGCCGCCGGCTAAGCCGGTTGTTCAGGCTGATCGACTTGCCGAAGACGGTCAGGTAAATGCCTTCGACGATCACCACGACGGCGACGAAGATCAGGATATAGATCAGGGGTGCTGCGCTGATTTCCATGTCTATGCTCAGATAATCGGTTCGTAGATCGACGCAGGCAGGTCAAAGCCCCACTGGCGGAACCGGTCGGAATAGGATGACCGGATGCCCGTGGCGTTGAACCGCCCGATGATGCGCCCATTTGGTTCGACCCCAAGGCGTTCAAACCGGAACACTTCCTGCATCGAGATAACCTCACCCTCCATCCCGGTGATTTCGGTGATCGAGGTCATCCGCCGCGTCCCGTCCTGCAAGCGGCTGGCCTGCACGATCAGGTTGACGGCCGACGCGATCTGGCTGCGTACCGCTTTCAGCGGCATCTCGATTCCGGCCATGGCGACCATGTTTTCCAGACGGCTGATCGCGTCGCGCGGGTTGTTGGCGTGGATCGTGGTCATGGATCCGTCGTGGCCGGTGTTCATCGCCTGCAGCATGTCGATAACCTCTTCACCGCGGGTTTCCCCAACGATGATCCGGTCAGGACGCATCCGCAGCGCGTTGCGCAGACAATCGCGCTGCGTCACCGCGCCCTTGCCTTCGACGTTGGCTGGGCGGCTTTCCATCCGGCCCACATGGACCTGTTGGAGCTGAAGTTCGGCGGTGTCTTCGATGGTCAGCACGCGTTCATGGTTGTCGATGAACGACGACAGCGCGTTCAGCGTGGTGGTTTTGCCCGAACCCGTACCGCCCGACACGATGATGTTCAGCCGGCAGGACACTGCGGCCTGCAGGTAAGCGGCCATCTCATCGGTAAAGGCGCCGAACTTGACCAGATCGTCGATCCGCAGCTTGTCTTTCTTGAACTTACGAATGGAGACCAGCGAGCCATCCACCGCAATCGGCGGGATCATGCAGTTGAAACGGCTGCCATCCTGCAAACGGGCGTCGCAATAGGGGTTGCTCTCGTCCACCCGGCGGCCCACGGCGGACACGATCTTGTCGATGATGCGCAAAAGGTGGCGTTCATCGCGGAAGGTGACGTCCGAAAGCTCCAGCTTGCCGGCGCGTTCGACGAAGATGCGGCGGGGGCCGTTGACCAGAATATCGTTGATCGTATCGTCTTTCAGCAAAGGCTCCAACGGGCCAAGGCCCATCACCTCGTCATACAGCTCTTGCGTCAGGGCAAGGCGGTCTTCCTTGTTCAGGGCGACCGACATCTCGTCCAGTGCTTCGCCCGCAAGGTTGGCGATTTCCTGACGCAGGTTCTGTTCACTGGCCGATTCCAGCGCCGAAAGGTTCAGGTCTTCCAGCAGGCGCTTGTGAATCTCGACCTTAAGTTCGGTCAGCCGTTCCTTGCGCTTCTTGTCGCGGTCAGCGGCCATCGACTCGGCCGCGGTCTTTTGCGACACGGGGGTCGTTGCACGGGCGCTGATGCCTGTCTTTTCTGCAGCGGCAGTAGCAACCGCGGCCGGTGCACCCGGTCGTCCGGGGGGGTTGGTCTTGGAGAAACGGCTAAACACGGGTCAGTCCCCTTTTTGTCACGCCCTGCCGACTTCGGCAGATTTGTTGATCTCATACAGCGACTTGGCCAGTTTCTGCAGTTCCTTGCGCAGCGGGTTCTTCGCGGCGTTTTCGGCGATGGGCAGGCCGTGGTCATTGGCCTGGGTCACTTGTTCACCGCCATCGGGCAGCTGCACTTCGATTTCGATATCAAGGCTTTCGGCCATGCGCTTGACGCGGGCCTTGCCAGAAAGGTCGGTGAACTTGGGCGCGCGGTTCAGCACATAGCGCACCTTGTCATGCGGCAGCGCCTCGGCCTTGAGGGCGCGGATAAAGCGCAGGATGTTCTGGGCCGACCGCAGGTCAAGTTCAAGCAGCGCAAAATAGACATGGGCGCGGTTCAGCACGGCTTCGGTCCAGCCAACAACGGCCGAGGGCATGTCGACAATGACAAAGTCGAAATTCGCCTGCGCCATTTCAAGCAGGCGGCCAATGTCTTCCGGCGTCATCATCTCAAGCGGCAGCATATCGGTCGGCGCGGTCAGGACGTGCAGCTTTTCGTTGAAGGTCAGCATGGATTTGATCAAGCTGTCGGCATCAAGACCAGCGGTGTCGCTGAGAATCTCAAGCACGGCCTCTTTGCGGGGCAGGTCAAGGTAGGTGGCAATCGACCCGAACTGCAGGTCCAGGTCGATGATGCAGACGCGGGTGCCTTCCGAATCCGGGATCAGGCAAAGCTCCCACGCCAGGTTGGCCGCAAAGGTTGATGAGCCTACACCCCCGGCCATGCCATGCACCGGCAGGATCACGCCATTGCGGTCTCCTTTGGATTTGGTGAGGCCGGTAAAGACGCCAGTTTCGGGATCATAGCCTTCGGGCATGACCATGCTTGGCTTGCGCAGGCGCTCGATCGCCTCATGCAGGGCACCTTCGGGAAGGGGGTAGGGCACAAAGTCATCGGCCCCAAGTTTCAGCATCTGGTGCAGGACCGACGGGCTGACCTGGTTGGCGATCAAAAGGACCTTGATCTTCTTGGCCTTGGCCGCCTTGATCACGTCGTTCATCTTCGACAGTTCGCTTTCGTCCTCGCTGTCGACAGCGATGGCGACGAACTGCATGCCCGAGCTGTCTGGCTGTTTCAGGAAGACCAGCGCATCTTCGAAATTCAGGTCACCCCAGGCTTCGCCCAGTTCCTGTTCCATGTCGTCAATCAGAAGGTCAAAGCGCTGCACATCCCGTGAAATGGTGCAGGCCAGGATCGGCGCGGGGTCACTCTGTACTGTGGCTTTGCTCGTCATCTCGCGTCACATCCTTTCAGTTCACTGGTTCGGATCGCCGAACCCCGACGAAGTGTGGCAAAGAAAATGCTGAAAGCAACCGTCACAACGACGCCTTCCTGCCACCACCGTTGGTTTACTCGACCTTGGTCAGGAATGGTGGCGAGATTTGGGCTAAAAATGCTTGAATCTTGGATTTCATCACGATCTGGAAACGGAAAGGCCGGGCAGCCGCCCGGCCTTTCGCATTTGGGTTTTGGAAAGCTTAGCCGTCGACGCCGGTAACTGCTGCTGCTGCAATCGGCGCGCGGGTTGCGCTGTCCACATACTCGCGCCAGATGATAGCGGCATACTTGCCGTTCAACACCAGCGGGTGCGATTCGACGAAGCCCGAAACCTCGGTCACCGTGCGACGGTTGCGCATTTCCGGCTGGTTGGTCTGCACGATCGGCTGCGACTTGCCGTAGGACACGACCGCTTCCAGCCGTGAGCGTGACACCCCAAGCGTGCTCAGGTAAGCCACCGCTGCCTGCGCCCGGCGCAAGCCGAGACGCTGGTTGTATCCGGCCGAACCGACAAGATCGGTGTGACCGAACACACGGAAGCGCACCTCAGGGAACTGACGGATGAAGTCGGCCTGCTTTTTAAGGATGGCCCTGGCATCTTCCGACAGCTCTGCGCTGTTGAACGCGAAGTTGATGGTATCCGGCACCTCGGCGTTGAAACGCTCGGCCAAGGCGACGGTATAGCTGATCTGACCCGTCTGGATCAGGGTGTTGTTCATTGTGGCGTTGCCAAATTGGCCTTTGTCCACTTCCGAACCAACCTCACGATCCCAGCTGGCAGAGTTTTCACCACAGGCGGCAAGTGCCAGGAGGGCCGAAGAGGCAAGCAGCTTGATAAGCGTACTGGTCATCATCTTACTCCATCACATAGCCGTAAGAGGTGCTGAAGTCTTGCCGGGCAACTTCGCCGGCAGCACCACTGGGGGATTTCGCAACGTCGCCAAACAGGAAAAGATCGCGTTCCGTCGGAAGGCGGACCCGGTCCGTCGGCAGGGCCAGAGCCTCACCGGACACTGGCGTGACCAGGTGCGGCGTGACAATGATCACCAGTTCGGTCTGGCTGCGCTGATAGTCGGCGCTGCGGAACAAGGCACCAAGGACCGGCAAATCCCCAATCCATGGAACCTGCGAGGCGTTGTTGAGGAAGTCGTCCTGCAACAGGCCGGCAATCGCAAAGCTTTGCCCGTCACGCATTTCCACCGTCGTGGTGGTCAGGCGCTGCCGGAAGGCCGGGATCACCGTGCCGTCTTCCTGCACAAAACCGCTTGTCGTATCAAGCTGCGAAACCGCAGCGTTGATCGTCAGGTTGATGATATCCTGATCAACCACAACCGGGGTGAAGTTCAGCTGCACGCCGAAGGGACGGTAAGTGATAGTGATGCCGCCCGAGTCCGATTCGCCGGGCACCGGGAATTCGCCGCCGGCCAGGAACGTCGCCTCTTGCCCGGAAAGAGCCGTGAGGTTCGGTTCCGCCAGCGTACGAACCATGCCTTTGGTTTCAAGCGCTTCGATCGCCACATTGAACGCCAGCGATCCTACGTCAAAGTTCAAACCAAGCGAACCGGTGGGAGAGCTTACGCCCCCGCCCGCGCTAAGGTTCACGTCAGACCCAGCCACCGTCATGCTGGAGCCAAGCGCCTTGGTGACCCTGCGGTTCATTTCCGCAAAGCGGACCTTCAGCATCACCTGCTGCGTGCCACCCACCACCATCAGGTTCGACACCCGATCCGGTGCGTAGCGGTTTGCCAGGTCAAGCGCCCGGTCCAGCCGTGCCGTCGACGACACGGTGCCCGAAAGCACGATCCCGTCGTTGGCGGTGCGAACTTCGATCTGCTCGCCCGGAAGGATTTGCTGAAGGCGCTCCTTGAACTCGGCCATATCGGGCGTGACATGCACGTCGACGTTGGAGATCAGTTGCCCTTCTGGCGACAATAGCGTGAGCGTGGTGCGCCCAGGTGCTTTGCCCAAAACGTAGATGGAGCGGTCCGACAAGGTAGAGATGTCGGCAATCCCGGGATTGGCAATCGACAGCTCCGCAAAGGGAACGTCGCTTTCAACCACAACGGCCCGGTTCATCGGGACGTTAAGGGCGCCGGACGCCTGGCCCTGCAAAACGCGCAGCACCTCGGCGGAAATCGGCGTCATGGCCGTGGATGCAAGGATCGCACCCAGGTAACCTGCAACTAGAATTCGTTTCATGTTCATGTGATCTGCCCTTTCGACCACGCCTCGTTAGGGTCTTGGACGCCCTTATCGCAGGCAGAATGCAGGAGGCGCAGTTTATTTGCAATAATCAACTGCTTGGAAGGTTTTGTTGATGTGGATAAACTGCAACAGGTCGCTAAGGGTTGGAAAAATGAAAGGGCGCGACCCCATATAATGTGGCCGCGCCCCCCAGATTTTAAGCCCTGATCAATCTGTGCAGGGAATGACAGTCTCAACCGTTTCGGCGCCGCGGCGGGTGCTGATGGTGCAGATCTTCTCGGCCTCTGGTGCAGCTTCGACTACCACTTCTTCCCGGACGATCCCCAGCATGGAGTTGGTGTCGACTTCGATCTGTTCACTGACCGTCTGGTTGCCGTCGCCCACCAATGACATGGTCAAGCGGCCCGTTGCCTGGGCTTGCGCCAGTCGCGCGACCTGCTCTGGCGTGGCCGCTACTGTTACCGTACTGGCATCATTCCCGGCAGACACTTGACCACTTGAAAAGGCGTTGTCCACCGCGATGATCTGCATGGAGCTTTCGATCAGCCGGGTGGCGTTACCTTCTACCCCTGCAATCGGCCCGGTCCAGTAGATGTCGATAAAGCTGTCGGGTTGCACGAACCCTTCCACACCTGACGCTCCGACGCTGATCTGGAACGCGCGCATACCGTCGCGCAGTTTGGACGTCAGGCCGGCCAGTTCGCCCGGTGCTGTCACGCGGGTGGCCAGAACCGGTTCAAACGCCTCGGTCGCGCGCATGATATAGCGGGGTCCGGGGGCGTTTTCGGGGAACAGCTCAGCCGGGTCCCGGAAGATCGTCTCGGGCAGAGACTGCTCTGGCCAATAGATCAGCTGGACGTCTTCCGGTGTCAGCGGATCGCCATAGCCCATCTGGCGGTTGAAGACATACACCTCGACCAGTTTGCCGGCGGCAGCGTTGAAGTCACGCTCTTGCTGCAAAAGCGCTTCTGTTTGCGCGATATAGCCCTGGATCATATAAACTGCCGCGCCCGCCAAGGCCATGCCGACGATCAGGACCAACCCGAATACTGCTCTCATACCATTCCCCTAAGTTGCCTGTGCGTCGGGATGCGACCCGTCGGACGGTATATTAATGCGACAGGGGCGCCCCATCAAGCCGATGGCAGCGCACCCAAAATTCCGACCATGCCAGCGCCTTGCCGCCGAACCAGACGCTACTCCAGGAAGGCGTGGTAAAGCCCGATCGTGTCGCCGATGTAGATGGCCATGTTGACGATGGCCACCTGAATCGGCGGCATGACAAAGACAGCAAAGACCACGACACCGGCCGTCAGCACGACCCAATCGACCGTAACCGCACCGGTTTCGTCACTCTGGAACTGTCTTAAACCGTTCATCCCGGTACCCCGTCCATGATTACAGCCCTAATCAAGCCGGATGGTGCAGCCCGATTGCGGCGAAACTTTAGCCAAGATCGGACAATTCATGGCGTGTCATGCAGGCCACCCCGGATGCGGCAGTTTCAGGCGGGCAAGCCCGCAGGCGACCAAATGCAAAACAGCCGCATCCAGGTTCAGATGCGGCTGTCAAAGCTGGTGTGTCGCTGTCAGATCAGGGCGTGGAACCAGCGGCTTTCATCTTCGAGCCAGCTTTGCTGACTTCCGAACCGATGTCGTTTGCCAGCTGCGAGATTGCCGGCTGGATGAAGGTGAAAACCACCAGGCCAAGCGCGACGATTGCTGCGGTCAGAACCACCCAGTCAACGGTCACGGCACCGGTTTCGTCGTTCAGAAAAGCGGAGAAGTTGGTCATGTACATATCCTTTGCGGGGGCATTCGATACTTAGCCAGTTACAATCACGCGACAGTTGACCTGCGCTTGACGTCTATTAAGCCCTCAAATCGTGTCATCAGTTGGATCGGCAAAGGCAAATCCAGTTGTAGATCCGGATTTTGGCCTATAGCTTCCAAGTATTTGTTAATATTATATTAAGCCTGCAAGCCGCAAGTGGAAAAAACATCCTAGGCGTGCAGAGCCGAAGAAATGTGGCAAATGTTTGGTGGTTTCGCTCTGATAGCCCTTATCGAACCATGAAAGCGGGGAATCGCCCGTAGCCTACAGGGGCGCGGCCAGAGCTAAAGTATAGATCCGATCAGGGCGTCCCGCCAGCCTTTCTCCTTTAGCAAGCCTTGCTGATGTCCGAACCGATGTCTGACGCCAGGGTCGTGGTCGCCGGCTGGATAGCCGGCTGGATGGATGCATAAAACAACCATACCCAAGCCGACGATCGCGGCGGTCAGGAGTATCCAGTCAATAGTCCCGGCGCCGGTTTTATCGTTCAGAATGGTGAAGACGTTGGCCTTGAGATTGTCCGTTGCCAAGGCGCATCTAAGTTCAACCCTTTCGGCTTGGCCGTCTTGGTCGCTGCGTGCTTTCGTTATGGCCGCAGACATCAAACCATTTGCCGCATCAGATTGGATCGCAAGAAGAATTTCGCGGGTGAACCATGATTGCGAGAAAGTCTTGCCGGTTTTTCAAGCTGCAAGGTTGGTCGCAAGAGAATGTGAGAGTGCCCGCAACGACCCATGAAGAGCGGCCGCAGTCCAGGCTGGGGCTGTAGGACGTGGCAGGGCCGCCCTGGGATGGCTCAGCTTGTGGTGCTTGGGGGATGGCACCCGCAGAAATGCAAACAGCCGCGCCCTGTTCGGGGCGCGGCCGCAGCGACCATAAAGATCAGATCAGATCAAGGCGTGGAGCCAGCCGTTTT
>JBBQVR010000025.1:0-29226 GCA_038211355.1 Rhodobacterales bacterium
CAACGAACCGGCCGCCGAAGGTGCCTTCCAGGCGCTGAAGAACGCCGGCAAGGAAGGCCAGGCGATCATCGTTTCGGTTGACGGCGGCTGCCCGGGCGTGGCTTCGGTCAAGTCGGGTGTCATCGGCGCCACCTCGCAGCAGTACCCGCTGAAGATGGCCTCGCTGGGCATCGAAGCCATTGCCGCCTATGCCAAGGACGGCACCAAGCCGACCGTCACTGAAGGCCTGTCGTTCTACAACACCGGTGTGAACCTCGTGACCGACAAGCCCGCCGAAGGTGTGCCGTCAATCGACACCACCGAGGGCACTGCCCTTTGCTGGGGCTGATCACCTTTAACGCGTGAATTGATTGGTGGAAGGGCGGCTTTTTCGGTCGCCCTTCTTCTTAGGCGGTGCCGGCCAACTGTGCCATGCTGGTCACAAGCCAAGCTGTGCATCGCCCAGGCTGGGCATCAGCGTCATCCGGGGGGGAACTGCAGGAAATGAGCGACAACGCACCGACCAAGACCGTCTCTGACTATGAGGCGACGCTGGCCAAGGCCGATACTGCCGTCGCCAGCTTTGAAAAGGACGACAAGACCTTCGTCCACGTCCTGCGCAACTTCTTGCGCCGCAACCCCACAATGATCCCGGCGCTCGTGCTTTTGCTGTCCATCACCGTATTCAGCATTATCGCGCCCCGGTTTCTTGGGGTCGGAGCACTGTCGACGGTGCTGAAGCAGGTTACCGTCACCGGCTTTGTCGCGCTGGCGCAGACCCTGATCATCCTGACCGCCGGGATCGACCTGTCGGTCGGGGCCATCCTGGTCCTCAGCTCGCTGGTCATGGGCAATCTTGCCGTGGTCTCGGGCCTTCCCATCGGTCTGGCGGTCGTGATCGGCATTGCGGTCGGCGGTCTGATGGGGCTGGTCAACGGCCTTTTGATCACCAAGATGCGCCTGCCGCCCTTCATCGTGACGCTTGGCACGCTGTCGATCTTTGAATCCGTCAAGCTATGGTATTCGCAGTCAGAATCGATCCGCAACGTTGATATCGAGGCGAACGCGCCCGGCCTTCTGTTCTTTGGCAAGGGCTTCAACTACAGCGGCGCCAGCATCAGCTATGGCGGGATCATGCTGGTCTTGCTGGCGGCAGTGCTGTGGTATGTGCTGAACCACACGGCCTGGGGGCGACACGTTCACGCCATCGGCGATGATCCTGACGCGGCAATGCTGTCGGGCATCAAGGTAGAGAGGACGCTGATTTCGGTCTACACCGTCGCCGGGCTGATCTGCGGCTTTGCCGCCTGGGTCGCCATCGGCCGGGTCGGGTCCGTCTCACCCATTGCGTTCAGCGATGTGAACCTTGCCTCGATCACTGCCGTGGTGATTGGCGGCACCTCGCTCTTTGGCGGGCGCGGATCGATCATCGGGTCAGTCCTTGGCGCGATGATCGTGGGCGTCTTCATCACTGGCCTGTCGCTGGCGGGGGTTGACGACTACTGGCAGAAATTCGCGGCCGGATGCCTTGTCATCATCGCCGTGTCGCTTGACCAATGGCTGCGGAGGGCCTCGCAATGACCGGTATCGCGACCAGTGCTGTTCCTATCCTTCAGGCAAAGGGCCTGATGAAGCGCTACGGCACCGTTGTGGCCATGAACGGCTGTGACTTTGAGCTGATGCCAGGCGAAATCCTGGCCGTCATCGGCGACAATGGTGCTGGCAAGTCAACCATGGTCAAGGCGCTGTCGGGGGCTGTGATCCCTGACCACGGCGAGATCCTTCTGGATGGCAAACCGGTGCATTTCCGCAGCCCCGACGATGCCCGGTCTGTGGGGATCGAGACGGTGTATCAAAACCTTGCAATGTCTCCGGCCCTGTCGATTTCCGACAACATGTTTCTGGGCCGGGAATGGCGCAAACCGGGGATCTTGGGCAGCGTCTTTCGCAAGATGGACCGCGCGCGGATGGAGAAATTCGCCCGCGACAAGCTCAGCGAACTTGGCCTGATGACGATCCAGGACATCACCCAGCCGGTGGAAACGCTGTCAGGCGGCCAGCGCCAGGGCGTGGCCGTGGCGCGGGCGGCGGCCTTCGGGTCCAAGGTGATCATCCTGGATGAGCCGACGGCAGCCCTTGGTGTCAAGGAAAGCCGCCGGGTGCTGGAACTGATCCTTGACGTGCGCTCGCGCGGGATTCCGATCATCCTGATCAGCCACAACATGCCGCATGTGTTCGAGGTGGCCGACCGCATCCACATCCACCGCCTTGGCAGCCGTCTGTGCGTGATCAACCCGAAGGACTACACCATGTCCGACGCGGTGGCCTTCATGACCGGGGCCAAGCTGCCCGAAGGTGTCAGCGAACCGGCCTAAGGCCTTTCAAACGGGGCGGCGGGGCTGCTCTGCTCCGCCCTGTCCGCCGCGAACTTGGCCCCAGTTGCGGAAGCCTCCGGCGGAAGGATATGAAAAAAGCGCACGCCCAAGGCACCTCACCGCCTTGGGCGTGTGCTTTTTTTGCAAATACTCCCCTGGCTGCGTCCCGCCGGGCCCAGGCTCCCACCCCCGCAGGCAGTGCCACGGCAGGCCGATCGAGGGGGCTCGATGCCCCAAAGGGCGGCACCCCCGGGCCACAGTCGGGCCTTCTCCGCAGCCCTGCATCTTGAAATGCTTGACCCAGCCCCCACATCGCCCCAAACCCGCCGCGACGCGACCACACGCTCAAGACCAGCCGCCACGACGAGGAAGCCGCCCGAATGTCCCTAGCCCTGATTGCCGCCCTCCCGTTTCTGGGCGCGCTTTTGCCCGGTCTGATGATCCGCGCCGGGCGCGATGCTTGCGCGGCGGTCACCGGGTCGGTCACGCTTCTGGCGCTGGTGCTTTTGGCGCTGCAAGCCCCCGCCGTCCTGTCGGGCGAGGTGGTGCAAACCCGGATCGAGTGGCTGCCCGCCCTTGGCTTGAACGCCAATTTCTTTCTGGACGGGCTGGGGCTCTTGTTCGCGGGCCTGATCCTGGGAATCGGCCTTCTGATCATCATCTACGCCCGCTTCTACCTGGCGAAATCTGACCCAATGGGCCAGTTCTACACTTACCTCATGCTTTTTCAGGGCGCGATGGTGGGGATCGTCCTCAGCGACAACATCCTCCTCCTTCTCATCTTCTGGGAGCTGACCTCGCTCTCCTCCTTCCTTCTGATCGGCTACTGGAAGCACCTGCCCGCAGGCCGCCAAGGCGCGCGGATGGCGCTGGCGGTCACCGGGGGCGGCGGGCTGTGCCTGATCGCCGGCATGCTGATCCTGGGCGGAATCGTTGGCAGCTATGACCTCACGGTGATCCTTGAGAACAAAGAGTTGGTCCAGGCCAGCGACTGGTATCTGCCCGCGCTGATCCTGATCCTTCTGGGCGCCTTCACCAAATCGGCGCAGTTCCCGTTCCACTTCTGGCTGCCCCATGCGATGGCGGCCCCCACGCCGGTTTCGGCCTATCTCCACTCCGCCACCATGGTGAAGGCGGGGCTCTTCCTTCTCGCCCGCCTCTGGCCCGTGCTGGCGGGCACGCCCGAATGGTTCTGGATCGTCTCCACCGCTGGTCTTGTCACCATGGTCATGGCCGCCAAGATCGCGCTTTTCAAGGATGACCTGAAGGCGCTTCTGGCCTTTTCCACCGTCAGCCACCTTGGCCTGATCACCATGCTGCTGGGCTTTGGCACCAAGGCCGCCGCCACCGTGGCCGTGTTCCACATCATCAACCACGCCACCTTCAAGGCCGCCCTCTTCATGATCGCCGGGATTGTCGACCATGAGGCGCATACCCGCGACCTCAAGCGCCTTGGCGGCCTGCGCCACCTGATGCCGATCACCTTTACCATCGCCCTTCTGGCATCGCTTTCCATGGCGGGAATCCCGCCCCTGAACGGGTTCCTGTCGAAAGAGCTGATGCTGGAAGAGGCCGCCCACACCGTCTGGATCACCCCTTGGGCGATGGGCCTCCTCGCCACCATTGGGGCGCTTTTCTCGGTCGCCTACAGCTTTCGCTTCCTTGCGCACGGGTTCCTTGGCCCGGTCCGCAGCGATTATCCCCACACCCCGCATGACCCCGGCCCCGGCCTTTGGGGCGCGCCCGCGCTGCTGGCGGCCTTGGTCGTCCTGATCGGCCTCTTCCCGATGGTCACCGCCGCCTGGCTGGTCGATGTTGCCGCAAGCGCCGTGACGGGTGAACCCGTCACCGCCAAGATCACCCACTGGCACGGGCTGGGGGCGGCCGCCCTGTGGATGTCGCTTGCGGCCGTGGGCGGGGGTCTGCTGACGCTTGGCGCCTATCCCCGCCTGCGCGCCATATGGGATGCCACCCCGCGCCCCGAGGCGAAGCCCATCTTCGACGCCCTCATTGAAACCCTTGCCGCAGCCGCACGCGGCGTGACGGATGCGCTGCACAACAGCTCGCTTTCGCGGGCGGTTGCGGCTGCGGTGCTGGCGATTGCGGCCGCCACGCTGTGGGCCTTCTCGGGCGGCACCCATGTCGCCGGCACCCGTGAGCTGCTGCCGGTAACGCCTGCACTTGTCGGCATCTGGGCGGTGATGGTGATCGCCGCACTGGCGCTGCCGTTCTTCCACCGTGACCGTGTGGTGGCGCTGGTGCTGACCGGGGTGGTGGGCCTTTTGATCGCGCCGATGTTCGCCTTCTTCTCGGCCCCCGATCTTGCCCTGACCCAGATCTCGGTCGAGGTGGTGACAATCCTGCTGATGCTTCTGGCGCTCAACTTCCTGCCCAAGGCCACCCCGGTGGAAAGCCGCCCCGTCCGCCGTCTGGGCGATGCGGCGGTGGCCGGGATCGCGGGCGCCGGCATGGGCTGGCTGGCCTATGCGATGATGACGCGCAGCGCCGCGTTTGAGCCGATCTCACATTTCCACCTGGCGCAGTCGAAACCCGGCGCGGGCGGCACCAACGCTGTCAACACCATCATCGTGGACTTCCGCGGCTATGACACCTTTGGTGAGATCATCGTCCTCGGCATCGCCGCCCTGGTAATCTATGCGCTGTCGGAAAGCCTGCTGCGCAGCCCTACCGTCACCCGTCGCCTGGCCAACGTACTGCCCCAGCGCGAGGATGGCGACCGCCACCCGATGATGCTGGTGGTGTCCACCCGCTTCCTGTTGCCAATGGCAATGATGGTCGGCGTCTACATCTTCCTGCGCGGCCACAACCTGCCCGGTGGCGGGTTTGTTGCCGGTCTGGTGTTCGCCATCGCTTACCTGATGCAATACATGGCCTCGGGCTATGTCTGGAGCCATGCACGCCAGCGCTATGACCACCATGCGCTGATCGGCTGGGGTGTGCTGGTGTCCGTGATTGCGGGGGCTGGGGCCTGGGCCTTTGGCCAGCCGTTCCTGACCTCGGGGTTCGACTACATCAACATCTGGCCGCTGGAAGAGTTTGAGCTGGCGACCGCCGCAATCTTTGACCTGGGCGTGTTCCTCTGCGTGCTTGGCGCGATCCTTCTGGCGCTGGCCTCGCTGTCGCGGCTGGCCCAGCGGACGGGTGAGGATGTGAACACCCGCGCCTTCGACATCAACCCCGCTGATACCGCGGCCGAGGAGGTGCGCTGATGGAAGCGCTTGTTGCATCGGCCATCGGCCTTCTGACCGCCGTGGGCATCTACATGATCCTGCGGCTGCGGACCTTCCCGGTGATCCTGGGGCTGACCTTCCTCAGCTACGGGGTGAACGTGTTTCTCTTCGCCTCGGGCCGCCTGACGTTGAACGCCGCCCCGATCATCGGGCGCGGTGATACCTACGCCGACCCGTTGCCGCAGGCGCTGGTCCTGACGGCCATCGTCATTTCCTTCGGGATGACGGCGGTCCTGATGATCATGGCCATCGGCGGGCATCTTGAGGCGGGGCATGACAAGGTGAACATGGCCGAAGACGATGACACCCAGACTGACGCACAGACTGAAGCCCAGACTGAAGCACAGACGGGGGACAAGCCATGATGAGCCACTGGATCATCGCCCCGGTTGTCCTGCCATCCCTGGTGGCCGCCCTCATGGTCATCACGATGCGCGGCGATCTGTTGTTGCAACGCGTGGCGGGGGTGGCTTCGGTTCTGGCGCTGAACGGCATTGCGCTGGCGCTGCTCTGGGCCGCCACTGTGCATGGCCCCGAGGCCTACTTCCTCGGCGACTGGCCCGCACCGTTCGGCATCGTGCTGGTCCTTGACCGGCTCTCGGCCCTGATGGTCGCCCTGCTGGCCGCCCTTGCGCTGGCGGTGGTGCTTTATGCCATCGGCTCGGGCTGGGATGCCAAGGGCGCGCATTTTCACCCGCTTCTTCAGTTCCTCCTGATGGGGATCGGCGGTGCCTTTCTGACCGGCGACGCCTTCAACCTCTTTGTGTTCTTCGAGGTGCTGCTGATCGCCTCGTATGGCCTCATGGTCCATGCCGGGGGCGGCACCCGCACCCGTGCAGGCATCCAGTACGTCGCGTTCAACCTTGTCGGATCATCGCTGTTCCTGTTTGCGCTGGCGCTGATCTACGGCGTCACCGGCACGCTCAACATGGCCGACCTGGCAGAGAAACTCCCCACCCTGCCCGAGGGCGATGCCGCCCTGATCCGCGTCGCCGCCGTGATGCTGATCATGGTCTTTGCGATCAAGGGCGCGCTGGTGCCGTTGCAGTTCTGGCTGCCCGGCACCTACGCCAACGCTCCCGGAGTTGTCGCCGCCATGTTTGCCGTGATGACCAAGGTCGGCGCCTATGCCACCTTGCGCTTCGGCACGCTGGTCTTCCCGCCCTCGCTGGCCGCGACCGGTGACCTCCTCCAAAGCCTGATCCTTCCCGCCGGTCTCGTCACTCTGGTCGTCGGCGCGGTCGGCGTCCTTGGTGCCACAACCCTGCCCCGGCTGGTCGCGTTCGGGGCCATCGCGTCCATGGGCACCGCCTTTATCGCGATCGGGGCGTTCACGCCCGAGACGACAGCCGCCGCCCTGTACTATATCATCCACTCCACCCTCGCGACCGCAGCGATGTTCCTGGTGGCCGACCTTGTCACCCGCCGCCGCCCCCATGCCCGGCTGGAGGGCACTGCCCCCCCCATCGCCCAGACCGGGCTGATCGCGTCGCTCTACCTTGCCGCCGCCGTCGCCATGGCCGGCATGCCGCCCCTGTCGGGCTTCATCGGCAAGCTTCTGATCCTTGACGCCTTCCGCGACCAGACGGCACTGGTCTGGTCCACCATCCTCGGGTCGTCCTTCCTGATGATCCTCGGCTACGCCCGCGCCGGGTCGCGGGTGTTCTGGAAGGTCAGCGCCTTGGACGCCCAGCCAAACGAGCCCCGCCCGGAACCCCTTGCCTTCACCGCCACCATCGGGCTTCTGGTGGCATTGGCCGTCCTGACCATTCTTGCCGGGCCAATCACCGGTTGGCTGACCGAAACCGCCGCCACGCTTTACGCGCCCGACGGCTACATCACCGCAACCCAACTGGGACAGGAGAGGTAAGCCATGCTCAAACGCCTCTTCCCGCACCCCTACCTGACGCTGACGCTCATCGTCTTCTGGTTCCTTCTGGTCAACCAGTGGAAGATCGGCAGCCTGGTGATGGCGGTATTCCTTGCCACCGTGATCCCGCACCTGACCTCGGCCTGGTGGCCCGACCGCGCCCGCATCCGCCGGCCCTTTGGCTTGGCCGCCTACAGCCTGCTGGTGATGTGGGACGTGATCGTCGCCAACTTCCAGGTGGCGCGCATCGTCCTTTTCATGCCGAAGGACAAGATCCGCTCTGCTTGGGTGACCGTGCCCCTTGACCTGAGATCACCCGAGGCGATCACCCTTCTGGCCGGCACCATCACCATGACCCCCGGCACCCTGACCGCCGATATGTCGGCTTGCGGGCGCGCACTGCTGATCCATTCCTTGCACGCCCCCGATCCCGACGCCGTCCGTGATGACATCAAGGCCCGCTACGAATCCCGCCTGAAAAGGATTTTCGAATGATCCTGACCTATGCCCTTACCTTCATGATCGGCTGCATCTGCCTTTCGCTGTTCCTGAACCTGGTGCGCCTTTTCACCGCCCCCACGGTCACAGACCGCATCCTGACGCTGGACACCATGACGGTGAACGCCCTTGCGCTCGTCGTCCTCTACGGCATCTGGGCTGGCACCGGCCTGTACCTTGAGGCGGCGATCCTTCTCGCCCTGACCAGCTTTGTCGGCACCGTCGCCTACTGCAAATACCTTCTCAGGGGGAGCATCATCGAATGACCCTGTCCCTTCTGCTTGACCTCTTCCTCGCCGCCATTCTGGTCGGTGGCGGCCTCTTCGCCCTTGTCGGCAGCTACGGCCTCTTGCGCCTGCCCTTGCCGATGCAGCGCCTGCATGCACCGACCAAGGCCACCACCATCGGCGTCGGTGCCGCCCTGCTGGTCTCGGCGCTGGACATGCTGCCACAAGGGGTGGTCAGCTGGCAGGAACTCCTGATCACCATCTTCCTGCTTCTGACCGCACCGATCTCGGCCCTGTTCCTGGCCAAGACCCTGCTCTTGCGGAATGAGGACCCGGCCAGTTTGCCAGATACCGGCACCGGCAAACCCTGGGCCACCCTGACCGAAGATACCAAGACCGGCTGAGTTTTTGACCATACGGTCAGGTTTTCCCCGCCACCGCCCTTGTCGGGCCTTCGCCCGCGTGGCATCGTTCCCAGGCTTGGCGGCAGGAGAGGCCCGATGGACACCACCACAACGCCCACGCAGGGCCTGTTGCCGCAGGTCACCCATGCCCGCAACGCCGGGATGGCGCTGGATCTGGACTGGGTCGCCGCGGTGCAGGCCAACACCTCGGCCATCGAACGCCGCGTGGCCAGCCTGCCGGGTCGGCGCAGCGTCAAGAAAGACTATCAGGCCGCCTGGCTTTTGAAAGCCATCACGCTGATCGACCTGACCACCCTCAGCGGTGATGACACACCGGGCCGCGTCCAGCGCCTGTGTGCCAAGGCCCGCCAGCCCGTTGCCCCCTGGATGCTGGAAAAGCTGGGGATGACCGGCCTGACCACAGGCGCCGTCTGCGTCTATCACGAGATGGTGGAAACCGCCGTCCGCGCGCTGGAAGGGACCTCGATCCCCGTCGCCGCCGTCTCTACCGGCTTCCCCGCGGGCCTGTCGCCGTTCCGCTTGCGCATTGCCGAGATCGGCGAAAGCGTGAAGGCCGGGGCAAAGGAAATCGACATCGTCATCTCCCGCCGCCACGTCCTGACGCAAAACTGGCAGGCCCTTTATGATGAGATGGCCGAGATGCGCGAAGCCTGCGGTGATGCCCACGTCAAGGCCATCCTCGCCACCGGCGAACTTGGCACCCTAAGGAACGTCGCCCGCGCCAGCCTCATCTGCATGATGGCCGGGGCCGATTTCATCAAGACCTCAACGGGGAAAGAGGGCGTCAACGCCACCCTCCCCGTCTCCCTCACCATGATCCGCTGCATCCGCGATTATGAAGCGCGCACCGGCTTCAAGGTCGGCTACAAACCCGCAGGCGGCATCGCCAAGGCGAAAGACGCGCTGGTCTACCTTTCCCTCATGAAAGACGAACTCGGCCACCCCTGGCTGCAACCCGACCTCTTCCGCTTTGGCGCCTCCAGCCTTCTGGGCGACATTGAACGCCAGCTTGAACACCACCTCACCGGCGCCTACTCCGCCGCCAACCGCCACGCGATGGGATGAAGGCCGGCCGAACAGAAGGGGCGCTGCCCCTCGCGGCAAGGCCGCTCACCCCGGGATATTTTCGCAAAGATGAAAGCCCGAGCCAGCCCTTCATCTTTGCCCAAATATCCCCGCCGGAGGCGCAGGCCAGCATGAGGCAAGCCCAATTGAAGCAGAGGACCGCGCCATGACCATCAAGGAAATCTTCGACAGCATGGCCTACGGCCCCGCCCCCGAATCCGCGACCGAGGCCCTTGCCTGGATCGCCAAGCATGACGGCACCTTCGGCCATTTCATCGACGGCGCGTTCACAAAGCCGGGCGAGACCTTCACCACCTCCAACCCCGCCACCGGCAAACCCCTCGCGCAGGTGACCCAAGGCACCGCTGACGACGTGGCAAGCGCGGTCCATGCCGCCCGCCGCGCCCAACCGAAATGGGCCAAACTCCCAGCCCACCAGCGCGCCAGATTTCTCTACGCCCTCGCAAGGCTCACCCAGAAACACTCCCGCCTGCTCGCCGTCCTGGAAACCCTCGACAACGGCAAACCGATCCGCGAATCCCGCGACATCGACCTGCCCCTCGTCGCCCGCCATTTCTCCTACCACGCAGGCCTCGCCCAACTCCTGCCCTCCGAACACCCTGACTTGACACCATTAGGTGTCTGCGGCGCGATCATCCCCTGGAACTTCCCGCTCCTCATGCTCGCCTGGAAGGTTGCCCCTGCGCTGGCCGCCGGCAACACCATCGTCCTCAAGCCCGCCGAATACACCCCCCTCACCGCCCTCCTCTTCGCCGAAATCTCACGCGAAGCAGGCCTCCCACCGGGAGTCCTCACCCTCGTTACCGGCGACGGCTCCCCCGGCGCTGCCCTTGTGGACAGCACGGTAGACAAGATCGCCTTCACCGGCTCCACCTCGGTCGGCAAGCGCATCCGCCAGGCCACCGCCGGTACCGGCAAGGCCCTCACCCTCGAACTCGGCGGCAAATCCCCCTACATCGTCTTCGACGACGCCGACCTCGATAGCGCCATCGAAGGCCTCGTCGACGCCATCTGGTTCAACCAGGGCCAGGTCTGCTGCGCCGGCTCCCGCCTCCTCGTCCAGGAAGGCATCGCGCCGAGGTTCTACGACAAGCTCAAGCGCCGGATGGATGGCCTCCGCGTAGGCGACCCCCTCGACAAGGCCATCGACATCGGAGCGATCATCGACCCCGTCCAGCTGCAAACCATCACCGACCTCGTCGCCCGAAACCCCGAGGGCGACCATTACGTCGCCGCCACCCCCCTGCCAAACGGCTGCTTCTACCCCCCCACCCTGATCACCGGCCTCGGCACCGCCTCCCCCCTCATGCAAGAAGAAATCTTCGGCCCCGTCCTCGTCGCCATGACCTTCCGCACGCCCGAAGAGGCCGTCCAGCTTGCCAACAACACCCGCTACGGCCTTGCCGCGACCGTCTGGACCGAGAATATCAACCTCGCCCTCGACATCGCCCCCAAGATCAAATCCGGCATCGTCTGGATCAACGCCACCAACCTGATGGACGCCGCCGCAGGCTTCGGCGGGGTGCGCGAATCCGGCTTCGGGCGTGAGGGGGGATGGGAAGGCCTGATGGCCTACCTCAAACCCGCAACCAAACCCGCAGGCCTGAAACCCGTCACCCCCGCGCAGGCCCCCGCCGACCCACAAGTCGACACAATCGACCGCACCGCCAAGATGTACATCGGCGGCAAACAGGCCCGGCCGGACTCCGGCTACTCGCAACCCGTCTACAGCCCCAAAGGCAAGCTCCTCGGCCATGTCGGCATCGGCAACCGCAAGGACATCCGCAACGCGGTCGAGGCCGCACATGCCGCCAAATCCTGGGCGAAAACAACCGCCTACAACCGCGCGCAGGTCCTCTACTTCATCGCCGAAAACCTCTCCGCCCGCGCGACGGAGTTCGCCAGCCGGATCAAAGACCTCACCGGCAAATCCGGCACGGCGGAAGTGGAGGCCTCCATCCAGCGCCTCTTCACCTACGCCGCCTGGGCCGACAAATACGACGGGTCCGCCAAATCCGTCCCGATCCGCGGCATTGCCCTTGCGATGAACGAACCCGTCGGCGTGATCGGCATCCTCGCCCCCGACGAATGCCCCCTCCTCGGCCCCATCTCCACCCTCGCCCCCGCCATCGCGATGGGCAACACCGTGGTCCTCGTCCCCGGAGCCTCCCCCCTCTCCGCCACCGACCTCTACCAGATCCTCGACACCTCCGACCTCCCCGCCGGCGTCGTCAACATCGTCACCGGCCCCGCCCCCGACCTGGCAAAATCCCTCGCCGGCCACATGGACGTGGACGCGGTGTGGAGCTTCTCCTCCCACCCCCTCTCCGCCCTGATCGAGGCCGAGGCCGCCGGCAACCTGAAACGCACCTGGGTCAACCACGGGCGGGCAAGGGACTGGCTGGGGGCCGAGGGCGAGGGGCGGACGTTCCTGTCGCAGGCGACTGAGATCAAGACAGTCTGGGTGCCGTATGGGGAGTAACCCGTAGGTCGGGCTTCAGCCCGACTCCCTCGACGCACCACCTACAGCCACCCTTGTCAGATTTGCTCCACGGCAGAGTGCTTTTGCAGTTCAATTAGTCCCAGCGATTAACCCAGATATGCTGCGGCGAAAGCGTGGCGTTTGGAATAAGGTCAGGCATGATTATCGGCTGTCCGTCACAAATCAGTACAGCCGGGCCAACGCAGCGATGCTGATACTTTGGAGCTATTTCTTCCGCGAAACTCATCACCTTCTTTGATATTTCTGACTTTTGTGTTGATTTAGGATGGGGTTGTTTTGCAGACGGAAGAATGACTAAGTGATCATAAATCAGTGCTATTGGAAAGTAATCGGCTCCAAACCTCATCAGGCCAATACTGGGGTTGATGATTTCTCGTGCTGGAACTTCAACCAGGTAATTCCAAGCCATCAAGTCCTGATCTGGGCTTAGGATCTGGTGGCGGACGACATTAAGCGATGACTGCAAGACAAATGAGTAGCCGAAGTTCTTAAACCAAAGGCCATACGCAGCAGTCAGAAAACCCACCCGCAAAGCGTTCTCACTTCGAAAGACAGGCATATCTGTTGTAATCGTGATCTGGGACGGCTTTGGTCCATTCCAATGCGTGTCGAAGTCTGCCGGGTTTGATCTACGTCTATCGGCATAGAATTCAATTGCACCATCAGCTCCGATCTTGAGCGACCCGCTGATCGTTCGTCCTTCGGCAGTCACCTTTGCCCTCTGCTTCTTTGGATCGATGTGGAATGGCGTCCTGCTCTCGCCTAGTTCTATCCAGTCAGAAAGCCACCTGGTCTGCTTGTGGCCGAATGAACTGTTGCACCTTCTGCAAAGGAAGGTTGAAATTTTCCCCCCACTTGCATCCGGAATTATGTGTTCCTCAGTGATCTCCGAACTTGAAATCGGGTAATCACAGAAGCAGGTTGGGCAGCGGAACTGCCCAAGCAAGTCACACTTGAATCGCGCTAGCTCTTGCGAGATTTCGAGGAGTGACTTCGATCTCAGGTCATCGGCCATAGGGCCCCATCATCTGTTTATTTCAGTCTAGCAAGACGAGCGAAGAGTGCCAACCAACCCCGATTCGCCCCCCAAGGTTAACGCCCTCTCCCCTCCCCGAGCGTAGAGACGGAAAGAAGACACCAGAAAGACGGAAAAAAGCCCCCCGTCCCACCCCAAATCCCAAGGATTACCCCAGCGTTCCCAACCCCTTAGCGGATGTCCTTGCGGCCCCTACGCCCGCCCCGCCGAAGCACTCAACGTCAGCGGATCGATCCCCATCCCCCGCAGCGCCGCCGACCATTTCACCCGGTCGTCGCCGCCGAACACCAACCCCTCCGCCGCATCCGACGTCAGCCAGTCATTCCGCCCGATCTCGGCCTCCAGTTGCCCCGGCCCCCAGCCGGAATATCCCAGCGCAAGCAAGGCGTTAGCAGGACCCCCGCCCTTGGCCAAAGCCTCCAGGATATCCGTTGTCGCCGTCATCCCGAACCCGCCCGGCACCGCCATCGTGCCGCGCCCCACCTGCCAGTCGGGGGAGTGCAGCACGAACCCCCGGCCCCGCTCCACCGGCCCGCCCAGATGCACCCGGATATCGCGGCCATCAGCAGCGACGGGGATCTTCAGATGATCCAGAAGCCTGGAAAAACTCATATCTTCCATGGGTTTATTGACTATCAACCCCATCGACCCATCGCCCGAATGCGCGCAGATCAAGATCACGCTTCGGTCAAAGCGCGGGTCGGCCATGCCCGGCATCGCGATCAGGATCTGTCCTGCAAGGTCCATCTGATCTCCCTCTTCCACCGCTCAACATGACCCCGGCATTGGCGGGTCTCAAGGCCAGAATGCACCGCTCACGCCCTGTCGCCGCAATGTGATTTCCCTTGGCCCGATCGCTGGGTATGGTGCGGGGATGCAGAAAACACTTGCCATCCTGATGTCCCTCATCGCCACCTCGGCCAGCGCCACCACGCAGGACGACGTCCTGTCCGCCACGCTGCGGCCCGGTTGGCAGATGGACAGTGGCGCCCACATGGCCGCGATGGACCTGACCCTGGCCCCTGGCTGGAAGACCTATTGGCGCAGCCCGGGTGAGGCGGGGATTCCCCCAAGTTTCGACTGGTCCGGGTCGTCGAATGTCAAGTCTGTGCGTCTCCATTGGCCGGCACCAACAGTGTTTGAATCCAATGGCATGCAGACCATCGGCTACCATGATCGGCTGCTTTTGCCGATTGAGGTGACGGCCATGGACCCAGCGCTACCGGTGCGGCTGGCGGTCAAGGTTGATCTGGGGGTGTGTGACGACATTTGCCTGCCCGCCAACCTGGTGCTGGACACTGACCTTCTGCCGCCCGGTGCGCCGGATGCGGCGATCACGGCGGCCTTGGGGCTGCAGGCGACAGCCGCGGTTGCGGCGGGCGTCACCCGGGTGTCCTGCGCGGTTGACCCGATTGCCGATGGCCTGCGGTTGACAGCCCGGCTGCGCATGCCCGACCCCGGCGCACCAGAGGTCGTGGCGTTCGAGACGGCAGATCCGGGTGTTTGGGTGGCCACATCAGTCACGCAGCGCGAGGGCGGCGATCTGGTAACGATGACCGAACTGGTCCCCCCGGACGGCGCGCCATTCATGCTGGACCGGTCAGGTGTCGTCATCACGATCCTGTCTCAGGGCGAAGCGGTTGAGATCAAGGGCTGCCCCGCGCCCTGATAGACCGCACGTCCCCCTGATCCGTTCCGTGGCAACGCAGGCGCAGGTGGGGCTGAATGCCCCCCAAGGCTGCTTTCCCCGGCATGGCCCTTACCCGCGCGGCTGCCGCAGGCTGATCAGCGCGGCCAAGGCCGAGAACACCCACAAAGCCAGCGCGCCGATCAGGAACAGACCGACCGCCGTCATTGCGACGGGCGCGTCAGCCAACCCCGGCCAGATCGCCAGCAGCCACCCCGGCAAAGCCCCGGTCAGCGCGGCCCAAAGCGGCAGGACCACGGCCAGCGCCAGCATCCCCGCCCCCCCTGCGCCCAAGGCCAGCCGCAGGCCGCGTGGCCCACCCTGAAACGCCCGTTTCAACGCCAGGAACGCTCTGGCGCCATCGGCTTGTGCGGCCATCAAGGCGGGCACAACGATCAGCACCAGCGCCATCCCAAAGGCCAGACCAAAGACCAGCGTGATGACAGTGGGCTTCAGAAACTCGGCCTGCGATGAGCCTTCGTACAGCAGGGGTGCCAAGCCCAGCACGGTCGTCAGCGTGGTCAGCAGCACCGGGCGGAACCGGTCGGCCACGCCGTCAATGATCGCAGGCCGCAGGCCACGGCGTTCGGCATACTGGTCGATCGTGCTTACCAACACGATGGAATCGTTGATAATGATCCCCGACATCCCGATCAGCCCGACGATAGAGAACATCGACAGCGGCATCCCCCAGAGCCAATGGCCAAAGACCGCGCCGACCAGACCGAAGGGGATGACCGACATCACCACGAAAGGCCGCGTCCAGTGCGCGAAGATCCAGGCCAGCGCCAGGTAGATGCCCAGAAGGCACAGGACCAGCGCCACGACGGCCCCGCTTAAAAACTCACGCTCATCCGCGGCCTGTCCGGAAAGCTGCCATTCCAGGCCGAAGTCCTGCGCCACGCGGGGCAGAATCTCGTCCTTCAGGGCGCGCTGAACCTCGGTGGCGCGGGCGGGGTCATCTTCGGCCAGTGCGCCGGTCACGCTGACCATGCGCAGGCCGTTTTCGCGGCGCACGGTGGAAAAACCGGACCGGCTTTCCACCTGCATAAGGTCGGACAGGGGCACATAGACCCCGGCGGCCGCGCGGATCAGGCTGGTTTCCAGAAAGTCCGCCGTCAGTTCCGAGGCGGGCAATTCCACGCGGATCGACGCCTCACGCAGGCCATCGGGGAATGTCGCGGCTTCGATCCCGCCAAGACGTTCGCGCAAGGTGCGGCCAAGGCTGGCGGTGTCAAATCCCAGCGCCTCACCCTGGGGGGTCAGGGTCAGGATCAGCTCTTCCTTGTCATAGGCGAGGGAATCTTCCAGACCCGACACCTCGGGGTAAACCGCCAGTTCGGCCTTCAGCGCCTCTGCGGCAGCTTTCAGGGTTGCGGCCTCACCGCCGTAAAGATCAACCGAAAGGGACGCCCCGCCTGGCCCGAAAAAGGCGTTGCGGAAGCTGAGTTCCTCTAGCAGCGGATGGGCGACCACCTCATCCTGCAGGGCGGTGATCACTGCGGATGTCGGGTAGCTGCGCAGGTCCGGGCTGATCAGCTCCATCGAGATAGAGCCGATCATATCAGGGCTTTTCGTGTCAGCACTGGCAAGGCTGCGGCCAGCACCTCCGCCGATTTCGGCCAGCACAAAGGTTGCCGGGTTCTGGCCATGCTCGGCCTCAAACCTTGCCATGACGGTATCGGTCGCGCGCTGCAGTTCCCGCAGCATCTCCAGCGTGTCGTCGCGCGTGGCGCCGGGCAGCATGGCAAAACTGCCGCTGACCGAGGCCTGTTCCGGCGGGGCGAAAAAGCGGAACTGAACGTCGCCCCGGATGAACAGCGCCGCTTGCAGTGCCAGCGCCAGCACCGAGGCGGCCAGCACCGGATAGCGAGCGATGATCACCCAGCGCATCACCGGGCGGATCACCCAGGTTTCAAACCACGCCATTCCTCGGTTCACCTGACGCGACGGCCAGTCGTACCAGCGATCCTCACCTGCGGCGGTCAGCGAATGTTTCAGGTGGTTCGGCAGGATCAGGAAACACTCCACAAGGCTGGCGATCAGGACCACCACCACCGTCAGCGGGATGGCAAGGATCAGGTCGCCAAAGCGTCCACCGACGGCCAAGAGGCCAAGGAAAGCGATTATCGTGGTGATGGAGGACGCAAAGACCGGTGCCGCCATCCAGCGTGCGGCGTTCTCTGCGGCCAGCGCGGGCGGCTCACCCAGTTTGCGCACCCGGAAATCGGCGTGTTCGCCCACGACTATGGCATCATCGACCACGATCCCCAGCATGATGATCAGCGCAAAAAGCGACATCATGTTCAGCGTCAGGCCCAAGGCCCACATGCCCGCAAGCGAGGCGATCATCGCCACCGGGATGCCAGCGGCGACCCAAAAGGCGATGCGGGCGTTCAGGAACAGGAACAAAAGACCCAGCACCAGCGCAAGCCCGGTCAGGCCGTTGTCAATCAGCAGGGTCAGCCGGTCGCTGATCTGTTCGGCGCGGGTGCGCACCAGGTCAACCGTCACGCCGGGGGGCAGGCCCAGCTGCATTTCGGCGGCGACCTCGGCCACGGTGGCCTGCATGCGGATGGCGTCACCGTCATCGGCGCGGTCAACCCGGATCGCCATGGCCGGGTCTGCGCCGACAAACGACGCGCGTTCGGAATTCACGCTGTTGGCGCGCAGGGTGGCGATGTCGCCCACGGTCAGGGTGCTGCCGTCGGCTGAGGATCGCAGCTGGATCGCCTCAATCTCGGCCACGGTCCGGCGCTCGGCACCCGTGCGCAGCCGCGCGCCTTCGCCCAGTTCGCCGGCAGGTGAGGTGGCGACAGTGGCGGCAATCGCCTCGGCGACCTCGGCCATGGTGATGTCGTGCCGCATCAAGGCGGTTGAGGGGATTTCAACCACGATTTCCGGGCTTGCCAGGCCAGAGATCGTGGCGCGGCTGATCCCGGCGGCGAAAAGGCGGCTGGTGAATTCATCCGCAAAGCGGGCCAGCTGGTCTACGCCCACGGGGCCGCTGATCAGCACATCCGTCACCCGGTCGCGCCAGGCGGCTGAGGCGACGACGGGGTCCTCTGCGCCGTCGGGCAGGGTGCTGACCGCGTCAACGGCGGCCTGAACCTCTTCCTCTGCGGCCAGAAGGTCGATGTTCGGCTCAAACTCCAGGTCGATGCTGGCGCGGCCTTCGCTGGCGCGCGAGGAGACGGCGGCCAACCCGTCAATCGTCAGGAGCACCGGTTCCAGCACCTGCACGATGGCGCGGTCCACATCTTCGGCCCCGGCGCCGGTCCAGGTGACAGACACACTGACCTCGGACAGCACCACATCGGGGAAATACTGCGCCCGCATATTGGTTGCGGCCATGACGCCCGCGACGATCATGATCACCAACAGAAGGTTCGCGATAGTGCGGTGGCGGGCGAAGTAGCGGATCAGGTCCATGTTAACCGTCCATCCGCTGTTCCAGCCGCGCGATCACCGCTGCCGGGACGGTTTCACCCTCCAGCGTCTGCAAAAGGGTGGTCTTTTCGGCATCGGCCAGCGCGGGGTGCGCCTCGACCAGCGCCACAAGTTCGGCGCGGCGTTCCGGTGTCAGGGTCACATCGGCAGCTTCGGGCCGGATCGGGCGGATGCGGATACCGTCCCCCAGAAAGGCTGAGCGTTCGGTGACAACCTCACGCCCGGCAAGGGGGCCGACGGCCACGATCACATCATCGCCTTGCCGGCGCAGCACCTGAACCGGGACTTCCTCAAGCCGGTCCTCTGCCCCAAGGGCAAGAAGCGTGCCGTTACGCCCCACGGCGGTGGCGGGCAGAATAGCGGCATCGGGCAAGGGTGCCTCAGCGATGCTGACGGTGACGAAATCCCCCGGCTGCACCAGCGTCTCAATCCCAGGGGCCGCATCCAGCGCCACATAGATCAGCCGCCCGGTCTGCCCTTCGCCCACGGCCGCACCAACACGGTCCAGCCGACCGGTCAGGCCAGCGCCGCCGCCACCGGGCTGGATGGTGACCGCCCCGCCGCGCAGGGTGCCATCGGGGGCCAGAAGCGTGCCGAACTGCGCCGTCGAAAGCCGCACCGCCACGTCCAGTGCCAGCGGATCAACAATCCGGCCCAGCGCCTCATTCGCGGACACAACCGCACCGGGGACCAGCGTCACGCCATCCACCCGGCCCGAAAGGCCAGCGCGCAGCTCGGTCTCCGACAGGGCGCGTTCCGCTTCGGTCAGGGCGATTTCAGCGCGGGTCACGGCCACCGCCGTCTGATCCACCCGCGCGGTGGCCGAGGCCAGCGCCTGCCGCCGCGACAACACGGACTGATCGGCCGAGGACACCGAGAGTTCCGCCGTCTCTACCGCCAGTGAAGATCCTGCCCCGCGCGCGGAAAGGTCTGCTTGTCGGGTCAGGGCCTGCCGCCGCAACACCGCCTGCGCCTCAGCCGCCGCCAGATCATCTTGCGCCAGCAGCACCGCCGCCGCCGCCTCATCCGCTGCGGCGCGGGCTTCGGTCAGACCGGCGCGGGCCAGAGCCAACGCCTCGGTCGCGCGGGCGGGGTCAAGGCGGACCAGCACGTCCCCTTCGGTCACACTCAGGCCATTGCGGAAGCTGTCGGCGACAAAGACCACCGTGCCCGAGGCTTTCAGACGCAGGTCCAGCGTGCGCCGCGCCTCAACCTTGCCAAAGGCGGTCATCTGCGGGGCAATCGCGGCCGGGGTCAGCGTCACGACATTGGCCGCGACGATACGCTCTTGCGGGGGGCGGCCCGGGCCATCGTCGCCCAGCGAGGCGCGAAACGCATTGCCGATCGAGATGGCCGCAAAGCCAAGCAGCCCCAGCGTGACCGCCAGAAGGAAAAGCCCGGTAAGGCTGCGTCTGAAAAACCGCATGGCTATCCCTTGGTTGCTGTCACAGGTTTAGCGCGTCATCGGCCTTGCACCAGCGCGCAAATGCCAAAACCACGCAGTTGTGACGCTGCAGGCGGCTATTTCCGTCGCAGATGTTCGTCGAGGCGGGGCATGATCTCAACAAAGTTGCAGGGCCGGTGGCGGCTGTTGAACTGCAGCGCCAGGATTTCATCCCAGGCATCGCGGCAGGCGCCGGGGCTGCCGGGCAGGGCGAAAAGGTAGGTCCCGCCTGCCACGCCGCCGCAGGCCCGGCTTTGCACGGCGCTGGTCCCGATCTTTTGCATGCTGACGATGGTGAAGACAGTGCCGAACGCCTCAATCTCTTTTTCGTAGACATCGCGGTGCGCTTCGACCGTCACGTCGCGTCCGGTCAGCCCGGTGCCGCCTGTGGTCAGGATTGCATCTACCAACGGGTCGGCGATCCAGGCCCGCAGTCGGGCGGCAATGGTCGCACGGTCGTCCGGCACGATGCCCCGGTCCGCCAGGGTATGCCCCGCGCCGGTCAGCCGTTCGACCAGAGTGTCACCAGAGCGGTCGCTGTCGGGGGTGCGCGTGTCACTGACCGTCAGCACGGCGATGCGGACGGGCAGAAAGGGCAGGCTTTCGTCGATGCGCGACATCGCTAGCTCCGTTGCATGAACGCCAGCCGCAGGGCCAGCGCGCCGAAGATGGTGGCGCTGATCCGGGAAAGCCAGCGGGAAAGGCCGCGTGACCGGGCAAGACGCTGCCCGATCGAGCCTGCAAACAGCCCCACTGCGCCATTCACGATCAACCCGCCGGTGCTGAAAACCAGCCCAAGGATCAGGAACTGCGGCAGGATCGGCCGCGAGGCGTCCACAAACTGCGGCAGGAAAGCGAGGATGAAGAGGATCACCTTGGGGTTCAAGAGGTTGACCATCAACCCCTGACCGAACGCGCGGGCGGGCGCGGTCGGCACTACCGCCACCTCTGACGCAAAGGGGGAGGACCGCAGCGCCGCAAAGGCCAGCCACAAAAGGTAGGCGACACCCAGCCAGCGGATCGCCTCAAACGCCGCCGGGTGTGCAGCGACCAGCGCGCCCAGCCCCAGCGCGGCCAAGGTGGTGTGCACCATCCCCCCCGCGGCAATCCCGAAATTCGCCGCCATCGCCGCCCGCCGCCCCGACCTGAGGCCCTGCCCCAGGCAAAACATCATGTCCGCGCCGGGGGTAAGGTTCAGCGCAAGGCCCGCAGGGATGAAGGCAAGAAGCGTCAGCGGGTCAACGGCAAGCATCATCCTTGCAGCCTTGCCTGCAGGGCCAGCAGATCGGTCCAGGCCTCACGCTTGGCGGCGGGGTTGCGCAACAGATACGCCGGGTGCGTCATCGGCAGCACGGGCTTGCCCAGCGCCTGCAGCCAGTTGCCCCGCGCCCGCAGAATGCCGCGCTGGCCGGTCAGCGCATCCAGGGGTGTGTTGCCCATGACGACAATGACCTGCGGATCGGCCAGCGCGATGTGACGCTCGACAAAGGGGCGCATCATGGCAATCTCGGCCGGTTCGGGGTCGCGGTTTGCCGGGGGCCGCCAGGGCATGACATTGGTGATGTAAAGCCCGGTTGCGGGGTCAGGGCTGGTGCGGGCAAGCCCGATTGCGGCAAACATCCGGTCCAAAAGCTGGCCGGCGCGGCCCACGAAGGGGCGGCCCTCAAGGTCTTCGTCACGTCCCGGGGCCTCGCCCAGCACCAGCACCCGCGCGGCGGGGTTGCCGTCGGCAAAGACCAGGTTGCGCGCGCCCCGCTTCAGCTCACAATGGTCAAAGGCGGACATTGCGGCATGCAACGCTTCAAGGCTGTGCGCGCCAGCCGCAGCGGCACGCGCCTCGGCAACGGGGTCAGCCGCCTGGATAGGTGCAAGGGCAGTGGCAGGCGGTGGGGCGCTGCTGCCGGACGCAGGTTTCTTCGCCTCGGCCGCCATCTCATAGCGGTTCACCGGGGTATCGCCGATAACCTCATCCACCCCCGCATCGACCTGCCAGGCCAAAGCCGCAAGCGAGGCGTGCCAGTCGTCAGCTATGGCGTCACTTATGTCGGCGGCGATTCCCATGCCGCAAGACTAGGCGCTAGGCGGGATGGGGGCCAGAACCTATAACAGCGCAAGGCCACACCTCATGCAGGCGGGCGACCCTGCCCTGCATGCGGCACGCTTTACCACCGGCACATCCTGTCCTTGACCTAACGCATCAAGTCCCCCCTTTGACCGGGCCCCTGCGACCAGGCCCCATGACCGACCTGACGCTTGCCCCCTGCCCCCCGGTTTGCGATAGAGGGTGAAACCACAAGGACACCGCACATGGCCTTCCGCGCCCGCCACCTTCTGGGGATCGAACAGCTTGCCCCGCTGGAGATCACCACGATCCTTGATCTGGCCGAGCGGTATGTCGACCTCAACCGCCGCACGGTCAAGCAGTCGGACACCCTGGCGGGGATGACGCAGATCAACCTCTTCTTCGAGAACTCCACCCGCACCCAGTCCAGCTTTGAACTTGCAGGCAAGCGGCTGGGCGCGGATGTGATGAACATGTCGGTCGCCAATTCAAGCGTGAAGAAGGGGGAAACCCTGATCGACACCGCGATGACGCTGAACGCGATGCACCCCGACCTGCTGGTGGTGCGGCATGGGTCATCGGGGGCGGTGAACCTGCTGGCCTCAAAGGTGAATTGCGCGGTGCTGAACGCGGGCGACGGGCGGCACGAGCATCCCACACAGGCGTTGCTGGACGCGCTGACGATCCGCCGGGCCAAGGGGCGGTTGCAACGGCTGACGATTGCGATCTGCGGCGATATTGCGCATTCCCGCGTGGCGCGGTCGAACCTGATCCTTTTGGGCAAGATGGAAAACCGCCTCCGCCTGATCGCACCGCCAACGCTGATGCCTGCGGGGGTCGAGGACTTCGGCTGCGAGCTGTTCGACGACATG
Organism: Rhodobacterales bacterium; assembly: GCA_038211355.1. GTDB lineage: Bacteria > Pseudomonadota > Alphaproteobacteria > Rhodobacterales > Rhodobacteraceae > Tabrizicola. The sequence continues at coordinate 22,766 of JBBQVR010000025.1, forward strand.
CGCGAGGGGCTGAAGGGCGCGGATGTGGTGATGATGCTGCGCCTGCAGAAGGAACGGATGGACGGCGGCTTCATCCCCTCGGAACGCGAATACTACCACCGCTACGGTCTGGACGCCGAGAAACTGGCCTACGCCGCCCCCGATGCCATCGTCATGCACCCCGGCCCGATGAACCGGGGGGTAGAGATTGACGGCGACCTTGCCGACGACATCAACCGGTCAGTGATCCAGGATCAGGTAGAGATGGGGGTCGCGGTCCGCATGGCTTGCATGGACCTGCTGGCGCGGAACCTGCGGGCAGAGCGCGGGCGGAAGATCGTGGGGATGATGGCGTGAGGGCAGCCTTCGACTGGAAACCACTGCTCGCTGAAGGAGAAGTCGTTCTCTGGGAGGGTCGTCCTCCTCGCCTAAAGATTTTTGTCCTTTCGGCTGTCCTTACCGCTGTGGCGATCGCTGGCTGGATGCTTGCTCTGGCAGAAGTCGCGCAGGCACCCGGCGGTTCAGAGTGCTTTACAGATGACTGCCCGACGGCAGATCGGAAATCGGGCTTCGTAGCGTTTTTTGCGGCGCCTGTTTCGCTTCTTATATGCGGTGGTATGATGGTGCTTTCGCCTTTCATGCGACAGGCCAGCGCGATCACATCAGAAAGGGTGCTTTCTTTCTCGCGCCCGATGCTGCGCAAGCAACCCAGGTTCGAGCAAATTCCAATAAAGGGAGCTGCGGCAAGGTTGGATGGTATCAGCGCCCTCACCACCGTAAACGCATTCGGACCCCACCCCAGTATAAGTTATGTAAATCAGAGTGTGGTTCTTCGGGCAAAGTCCAAGGCCGAACTGAAGAGAGCGATAACCTTGATTGAACAACTGTCTTCGGAAGATCCCCCCGCGTAAAGGCCACCCCATGACCCAAGACCCCAACCGCAAGCCCCCCAAATCCGATGCCCGCATCGGCGGCATGGTTGCGGCGGCTGTCCTCGTCTTTCTTGCCGTCTTCACCACCCTCATCATCTGGATCGCCTGATGTCCCTGATCGAGCCTGACAGCGTCATGGGCCACGCCGCGCCCTTGCTTGAAGGCGAGCGGGTGGTGCAAGAGTTCCGCCCCGACCGCGCCGCCTATTGGCGCGCGCATTTGGTGATGGCGGTGCTTCTGGGCATTCTTGCCGGGCTTCTACTTCTCTGGCAGGGCAACCCCTACCCCGTGGTCGGTCCGGTGGCGGCTGTCCTCGCCATCGGCATCCGGGCGGCTTATGTCGCGTCCGAGGCGATGGCCGAGGTCTGGCGTCTGACGGACCGGCGCCTGCTTGGCCCGGCCAGCCGCGTGATCCCGCTTGCCGAGATGAAAACAGCCCGCCCTTTCCTTGGGGCGGTGCAGGTCGTGACCCTGACCGGCGACAAGCACCTCATCAAGTATCAGGCCGACCCCGCCGCGACTGCCGCGCGGCTGGTTGCTGCCCCTCGAATGACCTCGGGCGGCCGCCATGGCTGACACCTGGGAGGATTACTTTCAGCCCGGCGAGACGCTGCTGTGGGAAGGCGCGCCGAAGCCGGGGCTGTATGGCGTGCCAAAGCTGATCGGCCTGGCGCTTTTCGGGCTGCCATTCCTGGTGATCGGCACCGGCATCTGCGTCGCCGGCCTGACCATGCTTTTAGGCCCAAGCTGGATGGATCTGGGTATCGGCCTTTTCATGGCGGCCTTTTCAATCCCCTTCGCAGGGCTCGGCGCGTTTCTGGTCTTTGGCCAGTGGATCGCCGCCATGCAGGCACATCGCCGCATCCGCTATGCGCTAAGCACGCGCTGCGCCTACATCGCGCAATCGTGGTGGACGCATAAGATCGAAAGCTACCCGATCCTGAAAAGCACCAGCATCGGGCTGGAAAAGGGCCGTCGCGCCGATACGGTCTGGTTCCATGTGCGTGCCGAGAAGGATTCGGATGGCGACCAATCCACAACCCGCATAGGGTTTGACAACATCGCCGACGGGGACGGGGTTTACCGCATCCTGCGCAATATCCAGACGGGCAACGCATGATCCTTCATTTCACCAACGCCCGCCTGATTGACCCCGAAGCCTCAACGGATGACCTTGGCAGCCTTACGGTCAAGGATGGGCTGATACTGGCACGTGACGACAAGGCACCCAAAGGGGCCAGGGTCATCGATTGCGGCGGCAAATGCCTTGCCCCTGGGATCGTGGACATCGGAGTGAAGATCGGCGAGCCGGGCGAGCGGCACCGCGAGAGTTTTCGCTCGGCAGGGTTGGCGGCGGCGGCGGGTGGGGTGACGACGATCATCGCCCGGCCCGACACCAGCCCCGCCATCGACACGCCGGAAGTGCTGGAATTCGTCACCCGGCGGGCGTCCGAATCCCCGGTCCGCATCCGGCACATGGCCGCCCTGACCAAGGGCCGCGACGGGCGCGAGATGACCGAGATCGGGTTTCTGCGCGACGCGGGCGCCATCGCCTTCACCGACGCCGCCCGCGTCTCAACCGAGGCCAAGGCCCTGACCCGCGCGATGAGCTATGCGCGGTCGCTGGGCGCGTTGGTGGTCTGCCACCCGCAGGATCCGGGGCTGTCGGCAGGGGCCTCGGCCACCTCGGGCAAGTTCGCCAGCTTGCGCGGCATCCCCGCCGTGTCGCCGATGGCCGAACGCATGGGGCTTGAGCGGGATCTGGCGCTGGTCGAGATGACGGGCGTGGCCTACCACGCCGACCAGATTACCACGTCGAAGTCGCTGCCTGCGCTTGTGCGGGCAAAGGCTGCGGGGCTGGACGTGACGGCCGGAACCTCGATCCACCACCTGACACTGAACGAGTTTGACGTGGGCGACTACCGCACCTTCTTCAAGCTGACCCCACCCCTGCGGTCCGAGGTCGACCGGCTGGCGATGGTGGCGGCGGTGGCGGAAGGGGTGATCGACATCATCGCCTCGATGCACACCCCGGCGGATGAGGAATCCAAGCGCCTGCCCTTTGAAGAGGCCGCCCCGGGGGCCGTGGCGCTGGAGACGTTCCTCCCCGCTGCGATGCGCCTTTACCATGCCGGGCATCTGACCCTGCCCGCCCTTTTCCGCGCCATGGCGCTGAACCCCGCCAACCGGATGGGCCTGCCACAGGGCCGACTGACCCCCGGCGCCCCGGCTGATCTGGTGCTGTTCGACCCCGATGCGCCCTTCCTGATGGACCGCTTCAAACTGCGGTCCAAGTCGAAGAACACCCCGTTTGACGGCGCGCGGATGGAAGGTAAGGTGCTGGCAACCTACGTCGGCGGGACACAGGTTTTTGCAGCGGAAGACTGACACATGCCCGATTTTGTGACCGACCAAAGCCTGATGATCGTGACGGCGGTGCTGGCCTATCTGCTGGGGTCTATCCCTTTTGGCATCGTCATCACACGGGCGATGGGTCTGGGCGATTTGCGGCAAATCGGGTCGGGGAACATCGGGGCGACCAACGTCCTGCGGACGGGCAACAAGGGCGCGGCGCTTGCCACCTTGCTTTTGGACGCGGCCAAAGGCGGCATTGCGGTGCTGATCGCGCGCGCGGCGTTGGCGGAAGATGCGGCCCAGCTTGCCGGACTGGCGGCGTTTATCGGCCATCTTTTCCCGGTCTGGCTGGGCTTAAAGGGGGGCAAGGGCGTGGCCACTTTCCTTGGCACCCTGATCGCACTGGCCTGGCCGGTCGGGCTGGCGGTCTGCGGGACCTGGGCCGTCGCGGCCCTGATCAGCCGGACCTCATCTGTCGCCGCTTTGGCGGCAGCGGCCAGCACGGCAGGCTGGCTTTTCTACTTTCAGGAAGGGCGGATGTTGTTCCTGGTCGTGTTCCTGACCATCCTCGTCTACATTCGCCACGCTGCGAATTTGCGGCGGATCAAGGCCGGGACAGAGCCCCGCATCGGACAAAAGCGCAGCGACGCGCAGGCCTGATGGTCCCGCCTGGAATAGCCAGTGGCCCCCGCAAGATCAGCTGCCCAAGCCGTTTGGCGCGTCTTTTCGCGGAACGCGCCCAGCTCAGCGACGTGTCAAAGCGAGGAGGCGGCGTAAAGCGGGGCAAGGCTGCGGCCCCACGCGCCCTCATACAGCGCCAGCCAGCGGTCGGCCTGCACCTGACCCGTCTTCAGGCTTTCGACCAAAGGCGCAAGCTGCACCTCTTCGCCAAGCCCGCGCGCCACAAGGCCCGCATGACTTAGCCCCACAGCCGCGCGCGCCAGGTCCCAAAGCCGGACCCCATCCGCCTCACCCTTGAGGGCCGAGACAGAAGCCGCAACGCGCAGCCCCTCACGCGTGTCCGCGCCCAAGCCCTTGGCCAGATCCCAGGCGGCATCAAGCGCGGTCTGGTCATACATCAGGCCGACCCAGAAGGCAGGCAGCGCCGCGATATGGGCCTGATCGCCGCAATCGGCGCCGCGCATTTCGATGTATTTCTTCACCCGCGCCTCGGGGAAGACCGTGGTCATATGGTCGGCCCAGTCCGACAGCGTGGGCTTTTGACCCGGCAGCGCGGGCAGCTTGCCGTTCAGGAAATCGCGGAAGGACTGGCCCAGCGCGTTGATGTATTTGCCGTCGCGGTAGACGAAATACATCGGCACATCGAGGACCCAATCGACATAGGCCTGAAAGCCCATGCCTTCGTCAAAGGCGAAGGGCAACATTCCGGTGCGGGTATCGTCCAAGCCCCGCCAGATGCGGCTGCGCCAGCTGCGGTGGCCATTGGGCGCACCGTCAAAGAACGGGCTGCTGGCAAAGAGCGCCGTCGCCACCGGTTGCAGCGCAATCGCCACGCGCAGCTTTTTCACCATGTCGGCCTCGGACGCGTAGTCAAGGTTCACCTGCACGGTTGATGTTCGGTACATCATCTGCGTGCCATGCGTCCCGACCGAGGCCATGTAATCGGTCATCAGCCGGTAGCGGCCTTTCGGCATCACCGGCATCTGGTCATGGCTCCATTCCGGGGCCGCCCCGATCCCCATGAAGCGCACGCCCATCGGATCTGCGATGCTGCGCACCTCATCCAGATGGGTTTGCAGTTCCGCCGCCACCTCCAGCGTGGACGCCAGCGGCGCGCCGGAAAGTTCAAACTGTCCACCGGGTTCCAGGCTGACATTCGCACCATTGCGGGTCAGGCCGATGACGTGATCCCCCTCGCGCACCGGGGTCCAGCCGTAGCGCGCGGCCAGCCCGTCAAACAGCGCCGAGATTGACCGCGGCCCTGCATAAGGCAAAGGCGCGTGGGTGTCGGTCAGCCAACCGAACTTTTCATGCTCGGCCCCGATCAGCCATTGATCGCGCGGCTTGTTGCCCGATTCCATGTAGGCGGCCAACTGGTCAAAGCTTTCGATCGGCCCGCCGCCGGACTGGGGAATTGACATGGCCTTGGCTCCGGAGCTGGCAGATTGGGGTCCGAAGGGTGGACCGAGGCCCATGGGTGTCAAGAGCGCAGGCCCAAGTCAAGGCCCCCCCGGGGGGCGCGACAGGGCGATCAGCGCACAACCACCCCTGCACCGGTGCGCGCCCAGATCAGCCGGTCAACGGCGTTCAGCGCCACAACCTTGCTGTCCGTCACGCCTTCAGCCGACAGGGCTGCGACAAGGGCGGCGGTGTCCATGCCCGGCAGGGTGGCGAAGGCGTCAAACAGCGCCTCGGCCCCGTCCGCCTCAACGGGGATGTGCAGGGGGTCGCCGTCAGCTGGGCGCAGTTTCCAGATGCGGCGGCCGCGCAGGGTTAGAAGGCGGACCTCGATCAGGTCAGGCAGGCCGACAAATCCGCCGGTGCGGGGGCCAAGATAGGCGATCTGCGCCTCGGTCACGCGGACGATTCCGGGGGCCTCACCGGCTTGGGCAAAGCGGCGGCGGCGGTTGGCCTGAAGCCCCCAGGCCAGCCCCAGCGTGCACAGAAGCAGCCCAAGGATCGGCACCAGATAGCCGCCGCCTGCCAGCAAAAGCCAAAGGCCGAGCGCCCCGACCGCACCGGCTGCGATGGTCTCGCGGTGGGCGGTCAGGGTGGCGGCGATCTCGGCGCGAATAAAGCTCATCCCCAATCCCCGCAGGCGGCTTGCCACAGGGTCAGGGCGGCGACGGCGGCGGTGTCGGCGCGCAGGATGCGGGGGCCAAGCGTCAGGGGGGTGACCATAGGCAGGGCGCGCAGACGCTTGGCCTCATCCGCCGCGAACCCGCCTTCGGGGCCGATCAGGATCGCGGCTGGCCCTTCGGCGGGCGTCAGGCGGGCGGGTTGGCCCAGCGTGGTTTCGTCGCACCAGTAAAGGCGGCGGTCGGCGGGCCATTGCGCAAGCGCGCGGTCAAGCGGCTGGAGGTCGGCCACTTGCGGAACGTAAGTGGCACCGCACTGCTCAGCCGCCTCCATCGCGTGGGCCTGCAGGCGGTCCTGGCGGATACGGTCGGCGTTGGTGTGGCGGGTCTGGACCGGCAGGATACGGCGCGCGCCCAGTTCCACGGCCTTTTCCAC
>JBBQVR010000026.1:0-29221 GCA_038211355.1 Rhodobacterales bacterium
GCCACCGCCATGGCCGCGATGGCGTCCTTGCGCGCGCCGGTTGATGCCTTCTTTACCGCGGTGCAGGTCAACGCCGAAAACCCGATCATCCGGCGCAACCGCCTCAACCTGCTTAGCCGCATTCGGACCATCTGTTCCGGCGTCGCCGATCTTTCGCGCATCGAGGGCTGAGACTGCCAAAGGATTCGTCATAAAGCTGACATGTCACGCTTGATTGACGGGTCTTTCAGCGTATGCTGCGCCTGAACAATAGGTGCTGCAGTGCAGAAACACTACCCGATCCCAGAGTTTGCACAGGTCAGCCCCTCGGCGACCATAGCCACGGCCACGCATGGCTGGCGGGCCAAGTGCCTGCAACGGCTGGTGCGGCTGGACTTGCCGGTGCCGAAATCGGTGGCCCTGCCTGCCGCCACCGTGCGCGCCATCGCGGCGGGGCATGGGGTGGATGCCGGCGGAATTCTTGACCATTTTGGCGACGGGCCGCTGATTTCCGTCCGTCCCAGCCCGGCGAACCCCGATTGGGGCGGCCCGGCCACCATCCTTAACATCGGCCTGAACGACAAACGCCACGCAAGGCTGGCCGAGACGCATGGCGAAGCGGCGGCTGACGCGCTTTACCTGCGCTTTGTGCAATCCTACGCGATCCATGTCGCTCGGCTGGACCCAGAGGAATTCGACGGGCTGAAGCCCGGCCCCGGCGCCGTGCGTGAGGCGCTGCGCCAGTATGAGGTTGAGACCGACGAAGCCTTCCCCGAAGACCCTGCCGTGCAACTGTCCGAAGTGCTGCGCAGCATGGCCCGCGCCTGGGAGGGGACATCGGCCCGCCTGCTGCGTCAGGCCAAGGGCGCCCCGGATGAGGCCGCGCTGGGGCTGGTGGTGCAGGAAATGGCACAAGGGATTGGCGTCGGGATCAGCGGCTCTGGCGTGATCCAGTTTGTCGATCCGGTGACCGGCCAGCGCCAGATCACCGGGCGCTACCTTGGCCAGTCCCAAGGCCGTGACGCCCTGCGCACGACCGAGGCGCTCTATCTGACCCGCGATCCGCGCGGCCCCTCGCTTGAGGAAGTCGCGCCCGAGATTTTTGCCACGCTGGTTGAGCACGGCGCCATCTGCCGCGCCCGCCTGCGTGAGGAAATGCAGATCGAATTCACGGTTGAGGATGGCCGTCTGGCTGTGCTGGACGCGGTCAAGGTGGCCCGGTCCGGCCGGGCGAACCTGCGGATTGCGGTGGCGCTTGCCGACGACGGGGTGATCCCGCGCGAAGAGGCTGTGATGCGGGTGGAACCCCGCGCGCTGTCGGAACTTCTGCACCATCAGGTTGATCCGCGTGGCCCGCGCGATGTGTTTGCCCGCGGGATTGCGGCCAGCCCGGGGGCGGCGACGGGGCGGCTGGTGTTCTCCTCCTCTGCCGCGCAGGCGAGTGCTTCGCGGGGGGAAGCGTGCATTCTGGTGCGGCGCGAAACTTCGCCCGAGGATATTCGCGGCATGCATTCGGCGGCGGCGGTGCTGACGGAACGTGGTGGGATGACCAGCCATGCGGCGGTGATCGCGCGGGGCCTCGGGCTGCCATGCGTGGTTGGCGCGTCCGAGCTGCGACTGGATTCCAAGGACAAGAAGCTGGTGGCGGCCGACGGACGAACCTTCCGCGAAGGTGACATGGTCACGCTGGATGGCTCAAAGGGTGAGGCGCTGGCGGGGGCGGCTGAAATGCTGCCGCCCGCGCTGGATGACAGCTTTCGCCGCTTGCTGTCCTGGGCGGATGAGCTGCGCGATATCGGCATCCGCGCCAATGCCGACACGCCCGCCGATGCGGAAACGGCGCGTAAGTTCGAAGCGCAGGGCATCGGTCTATGCCGTACCGAACACATGTTCTTCGACGAAGACCGCCTGATCGTCATGCGTGAGATGATCTTCGCCGACACGCCCCAAGACCGGGCCGCTGCCTTGGCGCGCCTTTTGCCGATGCAGCGCGATGATTTTGTTCAGCTTTTTGAGATCATGCAAGGCCTGCCCGTCTGCATCCGCCTGTTCGATCCGCCCTTGCACGAATTCCTGCCCCAGTCCCGCGAAGGCCTGCGCGAACTGGCAGAGGCGCTGGACCGGCCCCTGTCTGAAGTTGTCCGCCGTGCCGAGGCGCTGACCGAAGTGAACCCGATGCTGGGCATGCGCGGCGTGCGCCTGGGGGTGGTCTTGCCGGAAATCTATGACATGCAGGTGCAGGCGATCTTTGAAGCCACGCTGGAAAGCGCCCGCCGGGGTGCGCCGGTGGTGCCGGAAATCATGATCCCCCTCGTTTCTGCCCGGCGCGAGGTGGAACTGGTCAAGACCCGGATCGACGCCGTGGCCGCCATGGTCCGCACCAAGGCCGGGGCGACGTTTGATTTCAAGCTGGGCGTGATGGTGGAAACCCCACGGGCCGCCCTGCGCGCCGGGGAAATTGCGCAGCACGCTGCCTTTTTGTCCTTTGGCACCAACGACTTGACGCAGATGACCTACGGTCTGTCGCGCGATGATGCCGGGCGGTTCATGAACACCTATGTCCGGCAGGGTGTATTTCCCGAAGATCCGTTCCACATCCTGGATGTGGACGGGGTGGGGGAACTTCTGCACATCGGGGCCGAGCGTGGCCGCAAGACCCGGCCCGACCTGACCTTGTCAATTTGCGGGGAACATGGCGGCAATCCAGAGTCGATCGAGTTCTGTCGCAAGGCCGGTTTCGACTATGTCTCATGCTCACCCTACCGGGTGCCGATGGCGCGTTTGGCCGCTGCACATCTTGCGGTTGATGAGCGGCGTAAATCAATCTAAAGCAATAGCTTACGGTGCAATTCTCAGAAATTAGATGAGGTGTTTCGGCGGGTTCCTGCCGAATTCCACTCAAATTTCGTGTTGATTCTGCCACAGTGGTGGACCCGTACACCCCTTTTGACTACCTCCCCGCCAGCTTGTACGGCGGAACGTTTCCTGCCGTTTCGGAAACAACGACGGAACTGTCATATGCATTTTGGAATGGTAACGCGCGCTGTTGCGCTGATCTTGGTTGCGGGGGCGGCGGTGGCCGATATCGGGCCGCTTCACCGTGTCGACGGCGCGTGGGCGCCCTATCCTGGGGCTGTCGTGCAGCCGGTGCTGGCAACCTTGCCCGCCCCTGACCTGTCAGCGGCAGCATTGGCCAGCCCCCCGGCAGATGGTTTGACCGAGGCGTGGCTGATGGCGCAACCCGCGCCGACGGTGGATGCCGAATGGCAGTGCCTGACCGAGGCGCTTTACTTCGAAGCGCGCGGCGAAAGCCTGAACGGGCAGATAGCCGTGGCCGAGGTGATCCTGAACCGTGTCGACAGCCCGCTTTATCCGCGCAGCATTTGCGGGGTGGTCAAGCAGCGCGGTGGTGGTGGCTGTCAGTTTTCCTACGTCTGCGACGGCCGGGCCGACCGGATGCGCGAAAAGGGGGCAGCCGATCTTGCGGGCCGCATTTCGCGGGCCATGCTGGACGGGGCACCGCGCCTTTTGACGGACGGTGCCACGCATTTTCACACCCGCGCCGTGCGGCCGGGCTGGTCGCGGCGCTTTGACCAGACCGCCTCGATCGGGGCGCATTTGTTTTACCGTCACCCCGGCTGAACTGTCGCGCCCGGACCTTGGCGTGCCGCCCGTGCTGGAGGCGGCCGCACGCCCTGTGCTAGAACGGGCGAAAGCGCGGGGGACCAGACCATGACCGATACCGAACTTGCCTTCGCGCACCCTGAGGCGCGGGCCGAAGCCTCAGGCACCGGCAATCCGCGCGACCGCATTTCGCTGCGCGATCATCTGGTCGAGGCGGATATCGGTGCTTTCCAGCAGGAACGCGGCCACAAACAACGCCTGCGCTTCAACGTGGTGGTCGAAGTGCGCCCGGTGGCCGAGCCGTTGGAAGATGATGTCGACCGGATCCTGTCTTACGATCGGATCACCGAATCCATCGCAGCCGAGTTAGCGGCCGAGCGACTTAACCTTCTGGAAACGCTGGCCGAACGGGTGGCAGAGCGGATTTTGGCAGAGCCCGCCGCCATGCGCGTTTTCCTGCGCATCGAAAAGCTGGACGTGGGGCCCTATGCCCTTGGGGTCGAAATCGTTCGGTCGCGGGCCGAACACCCGGTTCAGCGCGCCGGCGTTGACGGGGATGAGGCGGTGCATCCCCTGGTGGTCTATCTGGACAATGCCACCCTTGCGGCCCCTGATCTTTCGGCCCGGCTGGACGCGCTGCAGGCGCAGGGGCTGCCGCTGATCCTGACCGTAGGCCTGCCAGACACGCCGCGCCCGCAAACCGGCCACAAACCCACACAGCGCCGGATAGACCTTCTGGCCATTGAACAGAATGCCTGGTCCCTGGCCGCCCGTGACGCCCGCTGTGTGGTCGTCGCCACGCGGACCGAGATCGACTGGGCGATGAAGCGGGGCCAGACCGTGGTCTGGGCCCCGTCCAAGCTGGTGCTGGATGCGGTTGACGGCCCACAGGGCAGCGCGCCCGTGACCCTTGCGCTGTGGCTGGCCGAGGCGATGTCGGCTACCGCGTTGGTCCTGCACGGAAATGTTGCCGCCCCGGCAGGAAGCCGCGTGCCGGTGAAAAGCGCCTGATCCTTCCCCCTTGCCAAGGGCGGTGGCTTCGGCCAATTCCAGCGCTATGGAATACTTCAGACCAATCGCAATGACCGATGCCGCACGTCCCCAAGACGGGCTGACGCTGGCCGGGGGCTGGTGCTGGTTCAACCGGGTTGAGGTCTTGTCGCGCAGCGCACCACCCCGCGTCATTCCGGCCGCCGATTGCCCGCAGGATGTGCTGCACCGCCTGACCGCCGTTCGCCCGTCCTTCGCCGGGGTGACGCTGGACCGTCCGCGCCTGATGGGTATCCTGAACGTGACGCCCGACAGCTTTTCTGATGGCGGGCGCTATTTGTCGGCCACCGCAGCGCTGGCGCAGGGCCGCCTTGTCGCCAAGTCCGCCGAGATTGTCGACATCGGTGGCGAAAGCACCCGCCCCGGCGCAGGCGAGGTGCCGGTGGCCGAAGAAATCGCCCGCACCATCCCGGTGATTGAGGCGTTGCGGGCCGGAGGCATGCGGGGGCCGATCTCGATCGACACGCGCAAGGCGCTGGTGGCCGCCGCGGCGCTGCGGGCCGGGGCGACGCTAGTCAACGATGTCTCGGGCCTGAGGTTTGACCCCGCGCTGGGGCCACTGGTGGCAAAAGAGGCGGTGCCGCTGGTCCTGATGCATGCGCAAGGCACACCCGCGACGATGCAAGACGATCCGCGTTATGGTGATGTGCTGCTGGATGTCTATGATGAGTTGGCGGCCCGGCTTGCAGCGGCGGTGGCGCAAGGCATCAGCCCGGACAGGATCGTGCTTGATCCCGGCATCGGCTTTGGCAAGACTGCCACGCATAATCTGGCGCTGATCCGGGGGTTGTCGATGTTGCACGGGCTTGGCTGTCCGATCCTGCTTGGGGCGTCGCGCAAGCGGTTCATCGGCAGTGTCGGCGGCGGCCTTGGCGGGACTGACAGTGCCGAAGCGCGGACGCCCGGATCGCTTGCTGTGGCATTGGCAGGTTTTGCCCAAGGGGTGCAGATCACCCGGGTGCATGACGCCGGCGAGACGCGGCAGGCGCTGCGGCTGTGGCAGGCGTTGAACACTGACCACCTGGAGGGTTTGAGATGAGCCGCAAGCTGTTCGGGACAGACGGTGTTCGGGGCCGGGCCAACAGCTGGCCGATGACAGCCGAACTGGCGCTACTCCTTGGTGCCGCCGCCGGGCGCTACTTTCGCCGCGATGGCAGTTCCGCGCACCGGGTGGTGATTGGCAAGGACACGCGCTTGTCGGGCTATATGCTGGAAAACGCACTGACGGCGGGTCTGACCTCGACCGGCATGAATGTGCTGCTGTTGGGTCCGGTGCCGACGCCGGCGGTTGGCTACCTTACGCGCAGCATGCGGGCCGATCTGGGGGTGATGATCAGCGCCTCGCACAACCCGCATCAGGACAACGGGATCAAGTTCTTTGGCCCCGACGGCTTCAAGCTGTCAGACGCCGCCGAGGCCGAGATCGAGGCGATGGTTGAAGGTGAGATCATCCCCGCCAAGCCTGAAAACATCGGCCGGGCCAAGCGGATCGAGGATGGCCGGGGCCGGTATCAGGAATTCGTCAAGACCAGCTTTCCCAACGGCTTGCGGCTGGATGGGTTGAAGGTGGTGATCGACTGCGCCAATGGTGCCGCCTACAGGTGCGCGCCAGAAGTGCTGTGGGAACTGGGCGCCGAGGTGATTGCCGTGGGTGTCGCCCCGAACGGCACCAACATCAACGACCACTGCGGCAGCACGCATACCGACACGGCGGCGGCGGCGGTGGTGACGCATGGCGCGCATGTCGGCATTTCGCTGGATGGTGATGCCGACAGGGTAATGATCCTGGATGAGACGGGCCGCGTGGCGGATGGTGACCAGATCATGGCCCTTCTTGCTGCCCGCTGGGCCGAAGAGGGACGGCTTGCCGGAGGTTCCTTGGTCGCGACGGTGATGTCGAACCTGGGCCTTGAACGCTTTTTGAACGGCCGGGGTCTGGGGCTGGAGCGGACGGCCGTGGGCGACCGCTACGTCGTGGAACGGATGCGCGCAGGCGGTTTCAACCTTGGTGGCGAACAGTCGGGCCATATCGTGATGACCGATTACGCCACCACGGGCGATGGGTTGATCGCAGGGCTTCAGTTTCTGGCAGAAATGGTCCGCACCGGCCAGCCTGCCAGCACCCTGACCCGCAGCTTTGACACCGTGCCGCAGCTGTTGAAGAACGTCCGTTTTGCTGAAGGGATGCGCCCTCTGGAGGTAGCGGCGGTGCAGCAGGTGATCGCCGCCAACGAGGCGCGGATGATCGGCAAGGGGCGAATCCTGATCCGCAAGTCGGGGACTGAACCCCTGATCCGGGTGATGGCGGAATGTGAGGATGAGGGGCTGCTTCTGGCCGTTGTCGATGAGATCGTCAACGCGGTTCAGGCGGCCGTCTGACCCTCGCCCACTGGGGGTGATCGGGCGTCAGGCTTTGTCCGGTGCGCGGATGTTTTCTGATGCAAACAGAAAGAGCCTCCGGCGGGGATATTTGGCGAAGAGGAAGCCGCAAGGCAGAAGGGCCGGAGGTTTCCCCCCCGGCCCTTTGGGCTTTTGGCTGGATCAGTTGCGGGCCTTGTCGACCATCTTGCCTTTGGAAATCCACGGCATCATGTCGCGCAGCTTTTTGCCGACCAGTTCGATCTGGTGTTCGTCGTTCGACCGGCGCGAGGCCTTGATCGTCGGCTGACCCACGGCGTTTTCCAGCATGAAGTCACGCACGAATTTGCCGGACTGGATGTCAGCCAGAACCGCCTTCATCCGGGCCTTCGTTTCATCATAAGGCAGGATGCGCGGGCCGCTGACATACTGGCCGTATTCTGCGGTGTTCGAGATCGAGTAATCCATGTTGGCAATGCCGCCTTCGTAGATCAGGTCGACGATCAGCTTCACTTCGTGCAGGCACTCGAAATAGGCCATCTCTGGCTCATACCCGGCTTCGACCAGCGTCTCAAAGCCCATGCGGATCAGTTCGACAAGGCCGCCGCAGAGGACTGCCTGTTCGCCGAAGAGGTCGGTTTCGCATTCCTGGCGGAAGTTGGTCTCGATGATGCCGGAACGACCGCCACCGATGGCCGAGCAGTACGAAAGCCCGATTTCCATCGCCTTGCCGGTCGCGTCCTGGTGGACGGCAACCAGGCAGGGCACGCCGCCGCCCTTGGTGTATTCGCCGCGCACGGTGTGGCCCGGGCCTTTGGGGGCCATCATGATGACATCGACACCCTTTTTCGGCTCGATCAGCCCGAAATGGACGTTAAGGCCGTGGGCGAAGGCGATGGCAGAGCCTTCCTTCAGGTTGTCATGGACGTATTTCTTGTAGGTTTCGGCCTGCAGCTCATCCGGCATGGTGAACATGATCACGTCGCACCACTTCGCCGCCTCGGCGATGTCCATGACCTTGAGGCCTTCGGCTTCGCACTTCTTGGCCGATGCCGAACCGGGGCGGAGCGCCACGACGACGTTCTTGGCACCCGAATCGCGCAGGTTCAGCGCATGGGCGTGGCCCTGGCTGCCGTAGCCAAGGATCGCCACCTTCTTGTCCTTGATCAGGTTCACATCGCAGTCACGGTCGTAATAAACGCGCATGGCGTCCTCCATCTGGTTGATGGCGGCAGAATAGGCATTGGGTGGGGGTTTTTCGTGCAATATTTGACGTGAACTTCTGTTTGTGCAAGTAATCATGCGGATAATATCAGAAGTTCGGAAAAATCATGCAGATCGACGATACAGATCGCCGGATCCTGCGTCACTGGCTTGCCGAGCCGGGGCTGGAACGGGCTACGTTGGCCGACCGGGCGGGCGTCACGCCGGCCACGCTTTGGCGACGGCTGGACCGGCTGCGCGCAGGCGGTGTGATCCGGTCGGAAACGGCGGTGATCAACTGGCGCGCGCTTGGCTACGAGGTTGAGGTCAGCTTGCGCTTTACCCTCGACAAGACCAACCCGCGCGCTTTTGACGAATTCATCGCCGCCGCGCGGGACGTGGCAGAGGTCATCGGGATCGAGACCTTCCTTGGCCGCGTCGATGTGCGCCTGAACGTCCTGGCCCGCGACATGGGGCACTGGACTTCCGTCTACCGGGAAAAGATCCTGCTGCTGCCCCATATCCAGGAGGTCGAGGCGCTGATGCTGGTGGCGACGGTCAAGGATGCGGCGGGGTTGCCGCTGTGATGGATCTGGATGACCTTGACCGCAGTATTCTGCGCCTCTTGTCGCAGGACGGCACCACAAGCGCGGGTGAGATTGGCCGGGTGCTGGGCCTGTCGCAGCCCGCAGCCTGGCGGCGGGTCAAGCGGCTGGAAGAGGCGGGGGTGCTGGTGGGCCTGCGGGTTGAGGTGGACCGCGCGGCCCTTGGCTTTGGTGTGACCGTCTTTCTGGGGGTAAAGCTGGCCACCAAAGGCCGCGTCAGCCTTGAGGATTTTGCGCGCGCGGCGACCGCGATCCCCGAGGTGCAGGTGGTGCAGCATGTGCTGGGCCTGTTCGACTATCGCTTGCGGGTGGTGGCCCGCGACATCGCGGATTTCGAACGGGTCCTCCGCCGCCGGATCATGACCCTGCCGGGGGTTGGCAACGTCGAGGCCAACGTCCTTTTGACCGAAGAGCGCAGGCCAGGGCCGCTTGGGGGGCCGCTGGGATAGCGGCGATGTCGCAAATGAGTATTTGTGAGATGAGCAAATGGGCTAGTTTGGATCTGGATTGAAGAGGAGTAGCCGATGCCTGGATTGCACGCCCACATCGACCCCGAGGGTCTGGAAGAGTTCTCGGTCGTCTTTACCGACCGCAGCCTGAACCACATGTCCGCCAAGTTTCAGAGTGTCATGCGTGACGTCTCGGGCCTGTTGAAAGAGGTCTACAACGGCAGTGCTGTGGCCCTGGTGCCGGGCGGCGGGACCTACGCGATGGAGGCAGTGGCGCGGCAGTTCGGGCAGGGCCGGGTGCTGGTGGTGCGCAACGGCTGGTTCAGCTACCGCTGGAGCCAGATTTTCGATGCAGGCGGGTTCACCGAAGAGACCACTGTGGTGATGGCGCGGCAAACCGGCAACGGCGCGCAAGCGGCCTATGCGCCGCCGCCGGTGGAAGAGGTTGTCGCCAAGATCCGTGAAACCCGGCCCGAGGCGGTTTTCGCGCCGCACGTTGAAACCAGCGCCGGGATCATCCTGCCCGACGACTATATCGCCAGGATCGCCGAAGCCGCGCATGAGGTGGGCGCGCTGATGGTGCTGGACTGCATCGCGTCGGGCTGCATCTGGGTGGATATGGCGGCAACCGGGGTCGATGTGCTGATCTCGGCGCCGCAAAAGGGGTGGTCGGCGTCACCTTCAGCGGGCGTGGTGATGTTCAGCCCGCGGGCTGAGGCGCGGCTGGCGGAAACGACCAGCAACTCCTTTGCCATCGACCTGAAGAAATGGCGCGCGATCATGGCGGCCTATGAGGGTGGTGGTCATGCTTACCATGCCACGATGCCGACCGATGCCATCGTCGGCTTTCGCGATGCGATGCTGGAAACCAAGGCGATGGGATTTGAAGCCGCCAAATCCGCGCAATGGGCGCTGGGCGGGGCGGTGCGGGCGCTGATGGCGGAAAAGGGCGTGCCCTCGGTCGCGGCCGAAGGGTTTCAGGCGCCGGGCGTTGTCGTCAGCTACACCGGTGATGCCGACGTGCAGAACGGCGCAAAGTTCCGCGCCAAGGGTCTGCAGATTGCCGCAGGCGTGCCGTTGCAGGTGGGCGAGGGCGCAGAGTTCCGCACCTTCCGCATCGGGCTTTTCGGTCTCGACAAGTTGGCCGATGTGCCGGCAACCGTCGCGCGGTTGCGGCAGGCGGTTGACGCGGTCCTTTGAAAATCGAACAGGCCGGAAGGGAGCTTCCGGCCTGTGCATTTCAGACGTTCTGATGAACGTCTGTGGTCAGATTACTGTGCGCCAAGGATCGCGGCGACGGCACCAGCAGGGTTGGAGCCCGAGCTCAGGTTTTCCGAGTTCGAGAACAGCGTGGTCAGCTGTGCGTACTGCACGTTGGTCAGGTTCGACAGGTCAGCGCCCGGAACCAGGGTCTGGATCTGCGACTGGATCGCCGACGACAGCATGACTGGGGCGGTTTGCGCGAAGGCGCCAGCGGCAGAAGCGGCGACCAGAGCGGCGGCAAGAACGATGTGTTTCATTTTGATATCCCTTGGTTTTGGTTTCATCCAGACCCTGTTTGGGCCGGTGAGCAAGAGATGGATCATGCGGGCCGCAATTGGAAATCACGGCTTGGTCGCGGCTGCTCGCTGAGTTGTGACGGCGCGTGTGGCTTGCGGCCAGCACCACGTCATTTTCTGTGGATAGATTGCATTGCCGGGTGACACACGCTCACAAGTTGCAAGGTTTTCACCGGGTGGTGATGGGCTGCGGCATGTATGTGCAAAAATGCACGAAACTTCAGGCGGGTTTGTCCGTTGCGCCCAGTGGCCGCACCCCAAGGCCCGCGCGCATCAGGGTAACACGCAAGGGGCGCGCACCATAAAGCGCGTTCAGTGCCTTGGCGCGCAGGTCGCGCAAGCTGGGCGCGCTGACCATCGACGCGCGGTTCAGAAGGTCGATCCCTGTCACGCGGGCCTGCACTTCCCAGTGGCGGCGGCGGTGGTAGGCGTCTGTCACCGCGGCCACGCCGGGGTCGGTGCGGTGCTGTGCGGCCAGGTCCAGCAGGCAACGCAGGTCGGCCAGGCTCATGTTCATGCCTTGCGCGCCGATGGGCGGCACCACATGCGCCGCTTCGGCCAGAAGGACACTGCGCGGGCCGGACATCCGGTCAGCGATCTGGCTGATGATGGGCCAGACCGACCGCCGGGTCAGCAGGCGCAAGGGGCCAAGGATGCCGGAAGACCGCGCGGTCATCGCGGCCTCAAACTCGGCCACCGGCAGGGCGGCCAGACGGGCAACCTCGGGCCCCGGTTCCATCCAGACAACGGCCGAGGCGGGCTGGCCGTTGCGGTCGGGCAGGGGGACCAGCGTGAAGGGCCCGCCGGTGCGGTGCACCTCGGTCGAGACGTTGTCATGCGGGATGTCATGCGCCACGGCAAAGGCCAGCGCCTTTTGGCCATAGCGCATGGTGCGCGCGCCAATCCCCAACGCCTCACGCACGGGTGAGGTGCGACCATCGGCGCCAATCACCAGCTTGGCTGAAAGCTGGGTGCCGTCGGTCAGGGTCACCAGCGCCTCAGCCTCTCGCGTCAGCATGCGGGCAAAGCCCAGGCCGGGGCGGAAACTGACGTTCGGCAGATCGGCCAGCCGTGCCACCATCTCACGCCGCAGAAGCCAGTTTGGCAGGTTCCAGCCAAAGGGCGCATCCGAAATGTCGGCCGCGTCAAAATCCTTGGTCAGGCGGGCCACGGGCTCTGCGCCGCCCGCGTCAATGATCCGCATCACTTGCAGGGGGGCGGCATGGGGGGCCAGCCTGTCCCACAGTCCTGCCGCCTGCAGAACGGGGACCGAGGGTTGCAGAAAGGCCGTTGTGCGCAGATCGGCCCCATCGGCATCACCGTCTGTGATGGGCGGGGCCGGGTCCACGCAGATCACGCTGTAGCCAGCGCTGCCAAAGGCACAGGCCGCAGCAAGCCCTGCAACCCCGCCACCAGAAATCAGGATATCTGTGGTTTCACGCATGATCACTGCCTCCATCGGGATGATGATAGTCCGGGGGGCAGTCACGGGCCAGAGGACAGAATGCCCCAAGCCCGCTTGCGCTTAGGGCAGGGTGATCCAGATCAGCAGGCAGAACATCACCGGCACAAAGGCCACTGCGGTCACCACCAGCGCCGCAAGGCCCCAGGTCATGACCGCCAGGATCATCACGGTCAGCAAGATCACGAACAGGTAGTAGACCGTATCCACCTCACGCTCGACATCGCGGATCACCCGGCCGACCACCGGCAGCGCGCGCATGACGCGGCCCACGGGTGACGAGGGGAGGGGATGGGCGGTCGTCTGGGTGATCATGGCGGCCTCCTTGGGATTTAATTCCACAAGAGATAGGAACGCCGTGCCAAATGGTCAGTGGATGTGACGCTTCGTCACGCCCGCAGCCGCACCAGAAACGCGGCCAGATCATCAGTATGGTGCTGGATATGCGGGGCGGGCGAGGGGTCTGGGGCCACATGCACCGTCCGCATCCCCAGGGCATGGGGGACCATCAGGTTGCGGGTGTCATCCTCGAACATCGCGGCGGCACTTGGGTCAAGGCCGTCCTGGGCGAAGACGGTCTGAAAGGCCAGCGCATCAGGCTTTGGGTGGAAATTGGCATGCTCCACCCCGTAGACCGCATCGAACAACCCGCCAAGCCCGCGCGCCGCCAGCACCTTTTCGGCATAGGGGGCGCAGCCGTTGGTATAAACGATCCGGCGGCCGGGCAGGGCGCGGATCGCCCCCGCAAGGGCCGGATCCGGGGCCAGCACGGTAAAGTCGATGTCATGCACATCGGTCAGGTAGGGGCCGGGGTCGACGTTGTGTTCGGTCATCAGGCCGGCAAGGGTGGTGCCGTAGGTCTGCCAGTAATGCGCGCGTAAATGGTCGGCGCGGGCGCGGTCCACTTGCAGCGCGCGCATCACCCAGTCGGTCATCTTGACCTCAATCTGGTCAAAAAGGCGCATGTGCGGCGGGTAAAGCGTGTTGTCGAGGTCGAAGACCCAGGTCGTGACAGGCGCGAAATCGGGGTGTTGCATGGCTGTGGTTTAGCGGTGGGGCACCTGCTTGGGAAGGGTTGAAAGCGGGGCAGGGGGCGCGCTAGGGTCTGTGCCGGACAAACGGAAGGCCAGACGGTGCAAAAGGACGCATATACCCTGATCCTTGAGGCGATTGACGCGGGGCTGTACAAACCCGGCGACAGGCTGGTCGAAAGTGAGCTGGCCGAACGGCTGGGCGTCAGCCGCACCCCAGTGCGTGAGGCGCTGCAGCGGCTGGAAACCCAGTCGATGCTGACACGCGACGGGCGCAGCCTGATTGTCGCCAGCCTTGACCACAACCAGCTGGCGGAACTTTACGCCGTGCGGTCGGAACTGGAAGGGCTGGCCGCCCGCCTGGCCGCGCGCCACGCGACACCCGAAGAAGTGCGCGTCCTGCGCAGCATGGTATCTGAGGATCGGGCGTTGGTGGGCGGCGACCCGCGGGCGTTGAGCCGGGCCAACAAGCGGTTTCACAAGCAGATCCATCTGGCCAGCCACAACCGCTATCTGGTGCAGCAGCTAGACCTTGTGCATCGGTCGATGGCCTTGATGGCCAACACATCCTTCGCCGCCGAAGGCCGCGATGAGGTGGCGCTTGATGAGCATGACCAGATCGTCGCCGCCATCGAAAGCGGTGATGGGGAGGCGGCCTATCAGGCGCTGAAAACCCATATCAGCCGTGCGTTTGAAACACGTCTGCGGGTTGATGCGGGCGAATTGCGCCTTCGGTAGCGACTTTCAAGGCGGATCGTGCGGCTGGTCAAACAGGCCGTGGGTCGTCTTGTCCCAGTAGAACGGCCGCGTTGCCAGCTCAAACAGCGCCTTGTAGGCGGCAAGCGACGCGAGGGGGAAGTAGAGCTTCATCGTTGGCACCCACCACAGACTAAGGCCATGGCGCGTGCGCCGGGTGCCGATCAGCCCGATGGACAGGTTGACCAGTTCCGACAGCGCAAAGATTGCGGCCATGCCCCAGACCGCAGCCGTGGGCAGCGCCTGAAACAGGGGGTGCGGCAGGCCGAAAGGCACGACCATGAAGGACAACAGCAACGGTGCCAGCACGAATTGCGCGATGGTGCCCAGAAACATCACCTGAAAGCCCAGAAACGCCCGTGGCCCCAATTGCCGCCACAAAAGCGCGGGGCTGCGCATGTGGACGGCCCAGGTCATCATATAGCCCTTGATCCAGCGTGAGCGTTGCTTGACCCATGGCAGCGGGCGGCAGTTCGCCTCTTCCTCGGTCACGGTGGCGATCAGGTCGGTCCGGTAGCCGTGGCGCGCCAGACGGATGCCAAGATCGGCATCTTCGGTCACGTTATGGGCGTCCCAGCCGCCCAAAGCCTCAAGCACGCTGCGGCGGAAAAACAGGGTCGTGCCGCCAAGGGGCACCACCAGTCCAAGGCGTGCGATGCCGGGCAGGATCAGCCGGAACCAGCCCGCATATTCGATGGTAAAGCAACGGCTTAGCCAGTTGGTGCGGGGGTTGTAGTAGTCCAAGATACCTTGCAGGCAAGCAACTTCGGGACCCGAGCGTTGGAACCGCGCCACGACCTGGCGCAATTGGTCAGGGTCCGGCGCGTCTTCGGCGTCGTAGACCCCGATGATCGCGCTGCGCGCGAAGGTCAGCGCATGGTTCAGCGCGCGTGGCTTGGTCTTGACCTCACCCTGCGGCACGACGATCACCCGCATCCAGGGCGGCAGTTCGGCGGTGGCCAGTGCGTCAATCGTCACTTGATCCTCCGCCTCGACCGCGAGGATCACATCCAGCAACTCCTCAGGGTAATCAAGCCGGGCCAGGCGGCGCACAAGGCGGGGGGCGATGTCGCTTTCACGGTAAAGCGCCACAAGGATGGAGACGACCGGCAGAATGGCGTCCGAGGCGGGCTGAGGCAGGGGCGGGTCGCCGCGCAGGGCGGCAAGGGTGGCGGCCAGTTTCAGCCCGACCAGCAACGCAAGTGAGATCATCGCAAAGGCCAGAAGGCCCAGACCAAGGCCCACTGGTGCTGCAAGTGCCAGCGCCACAAGGCCTATCAGCGCCACCATGGTCCGAGGGGCGCGGTGCAGCTTTGGCCAGTTGCGGCAGCTTTCGGCCGCTGCCACCCGGTTTTCCGCCGCCTGGGCCAGCGTCGGGCCGCGCCAGGCATGCACAGCCGCCACTATCGCCCTTGGTGAGGCGAGGGCGCCGCTGACCGGGCCAAGCCGGTCTTCCAGCATTGGCCGCAGCTGGTGAAACTCATCAGGTTGCGACAGGGCCACCACGGTCACCCCCCCGACCGACCGCCAGGGCACGAGGCCGTGGCGCAGGCAGGTGCTGGCACCGACCGCATCAATCAGCCGTGGGTCGGGCAGCGACTGCTCAAGGTCAATGACCTTGATCCCCCAGTTTTTCGCCTCGACCTCAAGCAGGTCGCGTTCCACCACCAGACCGCGCGCGCGAAGCACGTCTGGCAGGCGCCCGGCCTCACGGCCCTGATGGGCCAGCGCGCTAAGCATTTCGTCCGATGACACCACGCCGCTGCGCAAAAGCTGCACCCCAAGGGCAGGCTTGCGGTGCCCGGTATCCGCCACAACACGGCGTGGAAGCGCCAAGTCTGACACGGCAGAGGCGTGGTTGGTTTGCAGGGCCGGGCAGACGGCGGGCAGAACCGCTGCCGGTTGAGGTGCCGCCCCGTCTGGCCGCACCGTTGACTGATCGCTGATCTCTCGTTCTGCCCGTGCCATAAGACGCCCCGGCCCTTGCTTCAGGCCACAGCATGCGCGCGCGAGGTTAACGTAGTGTTAACTGCGATTTAGCGGATCCGCGGCCCCGATCAGCCCGCCCGACGCGCCTGCATCGCGGCGGCAAAGCGCTCAAAGAGGTAAAAGCTGTCTTGCGGGCCAGGGCTTGCCTCGGGGTGGTACTGCACCGAAAAGACCGGCTTGCCATCAACCGCAATGCCGCAGTTCGTGCCGTCAAACAGGCTGACATGGGTTTCGGACACACCCTTTGGCAGGGTGTCGGCGTCCACGGTAAAGCCGTGGTTCATGCTGGTGATTTCAACCTTGCCGGTGGTCAGGTCTTTGACCGGATGGTTTGCACCGTGGTGGCCGTGGTTCATCTTGCGGGTCTGCGCCCCCAGCGCAAGCGCAAGCATCTGATGCCCAAGGCAGATGCCGAACAAGGGCAGGTCTTGTGCCAGCACGCCTTGGATCATCGGGACGGCATAGGCACCTGTGGCCGCCGGATCGCCGGGACCGTTCGACAGGAACACGCCTTCGGGGTTCAGCGCCAGAACATCCTCGGCGGTGGCCGAGGCGGGAAGGATGGTCACCTCGCAGCCGACGGACGCAAGACAGCGCAGAATGTTGCGTTTCGCGCCGTAATCCACCGCAACCACGCGCAGGCCGGGGCCCTGGCGCTGCTGATAGCCCTGGGGCCAGGCCCAACGCATCTCATCCCAACGGTAGCTTTGGGCGCAGGTCACGTCCTTGGCCAGATCAAGCCCGACCAGACCCTTCCAGGCGCGGGCCTTGGCGACCAGTTTTTCGATGTCGAAGATGCCATCCGGATTGTGGGCCAGCGCCACATGCGGCGCGCCTTGCTGGCGGATGGCGCGGGTCAGGCGGCGGGTGTCGATCCCGCCCACGCCAATCCGGCCGATCTTGGTCATCCAGCCGGTCAGATCGCCGGTCGCGCGCCAGTTTGACGGCTCGGTCGGGTCCCACTTGACCACAAGGCCCGCGGCCGAGGGGGTTGCGGTCTCATCATCTTCAGCCGTGATACCGGTGTTGCCGATGTGGGGGAAGGTGAAGGTCACCACCTGTCCCGCATAGGACGGGTCAGTCATGATTTCCTGATAGCCGGTCATCGCGGTGTTGAACACGAGTTCCGCCACCGTCTCACCCGTGGCCCCAAAGCCGTGGCCAAAGAACAGGGAGCCGTCGGCAAGTGCAAGGCAGGCGGTAGGCTTCTGCGGTGCAGGCATCAAACGACTCCCATGCGGTAAATTGGCGCGAACCTAAGGGCAGGCGCGCGCGGGGTCAAGGCTGCGTGACAAAAGGTTTTTATAGCGAAAACAGGTGCTTGCAAAACTCAGGCCCGGTTGCGGTCACCCGGCGTTCCGGCTAAAGTGGCGGCTTGCGGGAAAACCATGGGGATGGATAACCGATGCTGCTACGTGACCGTCTGCAGACGGCCCTCAACGACGCCATGCGCGCAAAGGCGGTTGATCGTTTGTCAACGCTTCGCCTGATCAATGCTGCCATCAAGGATCGTGAGATCGCCCTTCGAGGCGAGGCCGAAGCCGGTGAGGTGGGTGAGCCTGAGATCCTTCAGATCATGGGCAAGATGGTCAAGCAACGCCTGGAATCAGCCCGCGCCTACGAAGAAGGCGGGCGTCTCGAACTGGCTGAAAAGGAACTGGCAGAAATCGGCGTGATCCAGGAATTTCTGCCACGCCAGATGGCGGGCGATGAGATTGAGGCTGCTATCAGCGCTGCGGTGGCCGAAACGGGTGCCGCCAGCATCCGTGACTGCGGCAAGGTGATGGCCGCGCTCAAGGGCCGCTATACCGGTCAGATGGATTTCGGCGCTGTTGGGGCGCTGGTGAAGGGGCGGCTTGGCTAAGGGTCAACGCAGCCGGGACAGTCTGTCCAGCAGGTCGCGCTGCAAGGCGATGCGTTCGTCTTCCGACAGGAAGGCGCCCAGCTCTACCTCGCGCGCCTCTCCTTTCAAGGTCAGGTAATTTGGCACCGGTCCGCCGGTCGGGTGCAAGGTCACCCTTAGCCAGTAGGGGTTTGCCTCCCAATCCTGCCGTTTGCCCTTTGGCCCGTGGCGCGCCAGGGTGATGCGCGCGGCAGACAGCGTCAGATCCTCGACAATATCCCGGTCCCGCCCGTTCTTGCGCAGGGCAAACCAGATTGCCCAGATCGTGCCCAGAAGGAACGGCAGCAGCGCCCAGACCACGGGTGACCCCAGCACCCCGACCAGTGGCACCGCGATCAGTGTCGCCGTGGCACCGACAAACCAGACAAAGCCGCTTTGGGTCAGCGATCGGTGCGGCCAAAGGTGCAAACGGTCAGCGCCGTCATCGGGGGGAAGCCATTCATAGGGCATGGCCGAAAGGATAAGGCGATGCCGGGCCAAGGAAAAGCCGTCCCGGCGCCGCTGCGTCAATCTGGCAAGGCTACCTTCCGAAACCGGGAGTCAGTTCCGCACGCGGACCGAAATCTCGTCGCCTTGCAGTTCAAACGTCTCACGTCCCGGAGTGGTGGCGGTAAAGATCACCTCGACCGCCGGGGTCATGCCGTTGCAGCGCTTTGACTTGCGAATGCCGTCCTTGCCTGTGCTGAGGGTTCCGGTCTTGAGCTGGGGAAGTTCCACCTGCCCAGAGGTCGGCAGCGCGCCGCAATCGCCGCGGTAGCCGTAGACCACAACGGATTCGCCCAGGTCCAGCGTGACCCTTTCACGATACTTGATTTCCTTTGTGGACTGCGCGGCCAGCGGGGCCGCCAGTGCCAGAAGCGCGACGGTCGCCCAACGCAGATGAAGTGCAGTCATCCCAGATTCCTCCTGTTTGGTTGCTACGCGGCCGGAAGGTGCCTTCGCCGCCCGGCAGCGCTTTGCAAGCCTCTGATACCCTTACTGAAAGTGTCAGCACCGCCAACGAACGCCAGCCTAAGGCCCGGCGCTGCGCCTCAGCTAGGTATCAATATTGATAAGGGGGGCTTCAGACCTGGATCAGACCGTCACGGACGGCGATGGCAAGGGCTTGCTCGCGGGTGCGCGCCTTCAGCTTGCGGCGCACTGACAAGAGGTGCTTGGTCACTGTCACATCCTGCAAACCCATTCGGTCGGCGATGCGGCTGGTGCGCAGCCCAGCGTAGGCCCAAGGCAGCACCTCGCATTCACGCGGGGTCAGGGCGTTGTGCGCGGCATAGCGGTTGGCACTTTGCGAGCGGTCATTGTCCGGGCGATACTGCGAGGCGAAGATGGCGATGAAAAGCCGCGCCCGGGCCAACCCCTCAGGCTGGGAGAATTCTTTGGCCGCTGCCCGATTGCGGGCGTAAAGCACGATCCCGCCGCTGCGCCCGCCGCCATAACAGGGCACCAGAACGGCGTGCTTCACCCCGTGATCGGCAAAAAGCCGCGACATGCGCGCTCTGTCGGGCCGCGAGGGGGTGTGCAGTTCCTGCGCCGTGTTCAGAAATGGTCGGGGTCGCTGCTGGCAGCGCAAAGCTGCATCCAGGGGTCGTGTAGATACAGGCGCTGGTCCATGTAATCTCGCATCAGGGCGTCTGGGGTGGTCGACCGGATGGCAAGCGCCGATCCGGTGCCGCGCGCCGCTGTGCCGGCGGTGATCCAGTCACTGCCGCAGTCCTGCAAAAGCCGAACGCCACAGGCCCAACGGTCATCGTCGCTGGCGCAGTGCCCCAGCGCATCCAACGTGTCGATCAACTGGGTCTGAAGTGCTGCCACCCGGCTTTGCCCTGTCCGCGGTCCTTGCAAGCCAAGACTGCCGCACCCCTTGATGAAACGCAAAAGGGGCCCCGGTGTCAACCGAGGCCCCTTTTCCATCTGTATCGTGCAGCCTTAGTGCGCGTGCGACTTGTCCCAATCTTCGCGCTTGGGCAGCTGTTCGAACGTGTGTTCCGGCGGGGGCGAGGACAGCGTCCACTCCAGCGTGTCGGCGTATTCGTTCCAGTAGTTGTTTTCCGTCACCCGGCGGCCCCACAGCAGCGTGTAGGCCACGATGCCGATGAAGAACACAAAGGACGCAAAGGAAATGAACGCCCCGATCGACGAGAAGTAGTTCCAGTAGGCGAACGCCTCGGGATAGTCGATGTACCGGCGCGGCATGCCCTGACGGCCAAGGAAGTGCTGCGGGAAGAAGGTCAGGTTCGACCCGATGAACATCGCCCAGAAATGCACCTTACCGGCCCATTCGGGGTATTGGCGACCGCTCATCTTGCCCATCCAGAAGTAGACGCCGGCGAAGATGCCGAAGACGGCGCCCAAGCTCATCACATAGTGGAAGTGCGCGACGACATAGTATGTGTCGTGATAGGCCCGGTCGACCGGCGCCTGGGAAAGGACGATGCCGGTCACGCCACCAACGGTGAACAGGAACAGGAACCCGAAGGCCCAGAGCATCGGCGTCTCGAACGTCACCGACCCGCCCCACATCGTGGCGATCCAGCTGAACACCTTGATGCCCGTGGGCACCGCGATGACCATGGTCGCCAGCATGAAGTAGCTTTGCTGGGTCAGCGACATCCCCGAGGTGTACATGTGGTGCGCCCAGACGACGAACCCAAGCACCCCGATTGACACCATCGCATAGACCATCGGCAGATAACCGAAGATCGGCTTGCGGCTGAAGGTTGCGATAACCAGGCTGATGATCCCGAAGGCGGGAAGGATGATGATGTAGACTTCCGGGTGGCCGAAGAACCACAGGATGTGCTGGTAAAGCACCGGGTCACCGCCGCCCGATGGCGTAAAGAAGGTGGTGCCGAAGTTGCGGTCGGTCAGCAGCATCGTGATCGCACCCGCCAGCACCGGCAGCGCCAGCAGTATCAGCCAGGCGGTGATGAAGATCGACCAGGCGAACAAGGGAACCTTGTGGATGGTCATGCCCGGCGCGCGCATGTTCAGGAAGGTCGTGATCATGTTGATCGCGCCCAGGATCGACGAGGCACCCGACAGGTGGACTGCGAAAATCGCAAGGTCCATCGCATAGCCACCTTCGGCCGTGGTCGAGAGTGGCGGATACAGCACCCAGCCGACGCCCGCACCCGTGCCAAGGTCACCGCCGCCACCAGGGGCGAACAGCGAGGCCACCGCCAGCGAGGTGCCGGCAATGAACAGCCAGAAGGACAGGTTGTTCATCCGCGGGAAGGCCATGTCCGGCGCGCCGATCTGCAGCGGCATGAAGTAGTTGCCGAAACCACCGAACAGCGCCGGAATGACCACGAAGAACATCATCAGGATGCCGTGGGCCGTGACGGTCACGTTCCAGATATGGCCGTTCGGGGTACAGGTCGCAGAGGCATCCGCAACAAGGCGCAGGCCTTCCTGGCACATGTACTGCACCTGCGGCTCCATCAACTCCATCCGCATGTAGACGGTGAAGATGACCGAGATCAGGCCGACGATCCCCCCCGCAAAGAGGTAGAGAATCCCGATATCCTTGTGGTTCGTCGACATGAACCAGCGGATGAAGAACCCTGGTCTTTGGTGGTCATGGCCATGAATGGCTGCGTCTGCCATGGGCAGTCTCCCGCTGTGGTCTTTATTCGTGCGATGGCGGCCTGTTTAACAGGCCATCCGGTTCCTTGAACGGTTCTAACCGTGGGCGGGGCGGGTCGCAATGTCTGACTTTGCCGCAGGGGGCAGAAATCTTGGACCGCAAGCCATCGCACGGGGCTAGGCGGAACGGGCAAGGCGCGCCCCTGTCATGGGACGCGCCTTGCCGGTGGGCAGCGGGCAACGCGCGCCCTGCAAGATCATTTCTTATTGCGAGACGGACTGCAGATAGGCCGCCACATCTTCACCCCCGACCGCCAGCTTGTATGACATCTTGGACTTCGCGCCCGCATCGCCAAGCGCGCCTTGCAGATAGGCTGCGGGGTTCGCGGTGTAGGCCGCAAAGCTGGCAGCATCCCAGACCGCCCCGGTCGCCCCCAGCGCCGCGATCGAGTCGCTATAGCGGTAGTCGGGGTCTGCCGCGACGCCGCGCCCGATGATGCCATAAAGGTTCGGCCCGGTGCGGCCACCTTTCTGGATTTCGGTCCCATCGGCTGCGATCACCGAATGGCAGGCCTTGCAGTTCCTGAACGCCTCCTCGCCCGCGACCGGATCGCCGGCAAGGGCGGGTGCGCCAAAAGCCGCACCAAAAGCCGTGGCGGTGGCAGCGAGAAGGATGAACTTGGTCATGGTATCCTCATTTGTCACGGGGCGCACGGGGCGCTCCCACGGCTGGAACATGGGGCAGGGGGGGGCTGATATGCAATAGCAACGTGGTCGCACACCGCCCGCGACCCCGCGTCATGCGATAGCAAGGGATCTGGCAAC
Source organism: Rhodobacterales bacterium (assembly GCA_038211355.1). Classification (GTDB taxonomy): domain Bacteria; phylum Pseudomonadota; class Alphaproteobacteria; order Rhodobacterales; family Rhodobacteraceae; genus Tabrizicola. The sequence continues at coordinate 22,379 of JBBQVR010000026.1, forward strand.
CCCCACCAGCAACACCTTTTCTGGCTACCCGCAGGTGCGCACGAAAGCCTTGTCGAAGGTCGCCATCAAGGCCGCATCCAGATCGGCCATTGTCACAGGCAGGCCAAGGTCGACCAGGCTGGTCACTCCATGTTCGCGGATGCCGCAGGGTATGATGCCGTCAAAGTGGCCAAGGTCCGGTTCCACGTTGATCGAGATGCCGTGAAAGCTGACCCAGCGGCGCAGCTTGATGCCGATGGCGGCGATCTTGTCCTCGGACGGGTGGCCGTCCAGGGCAGGCCGGTCAGCCCGTGTCACCCAGACGCCGACGCGGCCGGGGCGGATTTCGCCAGTTATGTTGAACTCGGCCAGTGTGGCGATGACCCAGCGTTCCAGATCGCGGACAAAGCAGCGCACATCACCGCCCCGCGCCTTGACGTCCAGCATGCAATAGATCACCCGCTGGCCCGGCCCATGATAGGTATATTGCCCGCCCCGTCCCACCGGATAGACTGGAAACCGGTCCGCCTGCACCAGATCAGCGGGCTTGGCCGAGGTGCCGGCAGTGTAAAGCGGCGGATGCTCCAGCAGCCAGATCGCCTCAGCCGCGCGGCCGTCGTTCATGGCGGCGACATGCGCCTCCATGGCGGCAAGCGTTTCAAGGTAGGGCGAAAGCCCCGGCAGGGTCTTCCAGTCAACCATGCTGATCCCCCGTCCTGACCGTCTCCGCACAGACATGCGCCAAAGATCGCCCCGATTGCAACCACTGCCACCGCCGATCCGCGGGCTGCTGCCGGGAAAGGCGCCAGGAAAATCGCATGGGCAGGAAAGCTGAAAATCCCCCTTTTCAACGCCCGCTGCAGCGGCTAGTAAGCGGGCGTCCTAGGCAGGGCCAGTGCGCGGATGTGGCGGAATTGGTAGACGCGCAGCGTTGAGGTCGCTGTTCTTTAATCGGAGTGAAGGTTCGAGTCCTTTCATCCGCACCAGGCCCTGCCGGACATGATTTGATTTCCCATAGACTACGACAACCTCACAGGACGCGGCGCCGCAAGGCCCGCGTCCTTTGCATTGGGGCCACGGCCGCGCCCACCCCTGGCACAGGGCGCCACCGTGGCCATTTTCCCGTTTTCCGTTCCAAAACCGTGCAAATGACTGGCTGAGTTTGCTGATCCTGCCCGATTTTCCCGCAGTTGCGCAACCAGCGGGCATATACGGATTTCTGCGTTGCATTGGGGGCGGCGTTTCGCTTTAGTCGCTTTCATAAAAGAAGGCGCAAAGCGTCCAGAATATCAGGGAGACACGGGTGACGTCAGAGCCCCGCAGCGACGCCTTCGTCGCCTTCGACCATGTGCAGAAAAGCTACGATGGGGTCAGCCTTGTCGTAAAAGACCTGAACCTGACCATCGCCAAGGGTGAGTTTTTGACCATGCTTGGCCCCTCGGGATCAGGCAAGACAACCTGCCTGATGATGCTGGCGGGGTTTGAAACCGCCACCAACGGTGAGATCCGGCTGGACGGTCGGCCGATCAACCAAGTGCCGCCACACAAGCGCGGCATCGGGATGGTGTTCCAGAACTACGCCCTGTTTCCTCATATGACGGTGGGCGAAAACCTGGCCTTCCCGCTGGAAGTGCGCGGCATGTCCAAGACGGAACGTGAGGCGAAGATCAAGCGCGCCCTCGACATGGTGCAGATGTATGACTTCATCAACCGCCGCCCGGCGCAGCTTTCGGGCGGCCAGCAGCAGCGCATCGCACTTGCCCGCGCGCTGGTCTTTGATCCTGCACTGGTCTTGATGGACGAACCCCTTGGCGCGCTGGACAAGCAGTTGCGCGAACATATGCAGTTTGAAATCAAGCACCTGCACGACAATCTTGGCATCACCGTGGTCTATGTGACCCACGATCAGGGTGAGGCGCTGACGATGTCCGACCGCGTCGCCGTGTTCAACGACGGCCGCATCCAGCAGCTTGCCCCCCCCGCCGACCTGTATGAACGCCCCGACAACAGTTTTGTCGCGGGCTTCATCGGTGAGAACAACAAGCTGCTCGGCACGATCGAAGAATTGTCGGGCGACAAGGCGCTTGTCCGCCTTCGCACGGGTGAGCTGATCGACGCCACCGCCGTCAACATCAAGGAAAAGGGTCAACAAACCCTTGTCTCCATCCGCCCCGAACGGGTGGAGTTCAAGCCCGAGATGATGCCCCCCGGCGCCCATACCATCGACGCCGAGGTGGTTGAGATGATCTATATGGGCGACATCCTGCGTGCCGTCCTGCGCGTGGCAGGGGTCGATGACTTTGTGATGAAGATGCGCAACACGCTGGGGCAGACCAAGCTGACCCCCGGCCAGAAGATCAAGGTAGGCTGGCATCCGCAGGACGCCCGAGCGCTTGACCCTTGATGACGAATGGGGGACCGGCTGCCATGGTCCCCGCGACACCCACCAAGAAACAGGGAGACTGCCAATGAAGAAGACACTTATCCTGACCACGGCCCTTGCCGGAATGGCGTTCTCGGCGCAGGCCGAGGTTATCGTCATGTCCTGGGGCGGTGCCTATGGCGCGGCCCAGACCGAGGGGCACCTGAAGCCCTTCACCACCGCCACCGGCATCCCGACCTCGATGGTCGACAGCGACAACCCGGCCACCCCGATCAAGGCCATGGTCGAGGCGAACAACGTCACCATCGACGTCGCCAGCCTTGAATACGCCGACGCCATCCGCCTTTGCGACGAAGGCGTGCTTGAGGTGATCGACCCCGCAATCCTGCCCGCCGGGGCAGATGGCACCGCCGCGATGGATGACTTCCTGCCCGGTGCCGTGACCGAATGTGCCGTGTCGACCGATATCTGGGCCACGATCTACGCCTATGACACCACCAAGTTCACCGGCGAAGCCCCGACCACCGCAGCCGATTTCTTTGACACCACCAAGTTTCCCGGCAAGCGCGGCGTGCGCAAGGGGGCCAAGGCCGTGCTTGAATTCGCGCTGATGGCCGATGGCGTGCCTGCGGCCGAGGTCTATGCCACCCTCTCCACGCCCGAAGGCGTCGACCGTGCCTTCGCCAAGCTCGACTCTATCAAGGCTGACATCGTCTGGTGGGAAGCCGGCGCCCAGCCGCCGCAGCTGCTGGCGGACGGCGAAGTGGTGATGTCCACCGCCTACAACGGCCGGATCTTCAACGCTGCCGTCGCCGAGGGCAAGCCGTTCCAGATCGTCTGGGACGGGCAGATCTACGAAAACGAAATGTATGCGATCCCGAAAGGCGCGCCGAACAAGGAAGAAGCGCTGCAGTTCATCGCCTACGCCACCTCGACCGAGGGTCTGCGCCAGCAGGCCCAGTGGATCAGCTATGGCCCGGCCCGCAAATCGGCGCTGATCGAACCGCTGATCTTCAACGACGGCAAGACTGAGATGGCGCCGCATCTGCCGACCAACCCGGCCAACCTGACCAACGCACTGGAATCGGGTTCCGAGTTCTGGGTCGACCGTGACTCAGAACTGAACGAGCGTTTCAACGCCTGGCTTGCTGCCAACTGATGCCTTTGGCGAGGGGGGGCCCTTGTCCCCCGCGCCGCTTTTTCATGACCGGATAGCAAGATGGCCGATGTGGCGCTTCTGACAACCTCTGACGGCCGCCCGCTGGCCCAGGCGCTGGTTCAGGCCCAGTCGCGCGCCCGGCGTCGGGCGTTTTTTCTGGTGCTGCCGCTTTTGCTGTTCGTCATCTTCAGCTTCATCCTGCCCATTGGCCAGATGCTGCACCGTTCTGTTTATAACGACGGATTTTCCGCCAGCGCCCCGCAGCTTGGCGCGTGGTTCGCCCAGAACCCGGCCAGCACAGAACCCGATGAGGCCGCTTTCGCCGCCCTTGCCGCCGATCTTGCCACGATGCAGGCCACCCGCACCGCAGGTGAGGCAGGGACCCGCATCAACTATGTCATTCCCGAGACCCGCTCGCTTTTCACCCGCACGGCGCGGGATGCCAAGAACCTGACCCCGCCGTTCCAGGCCGCCCTCTTGGCGGCTGATCCCAAATGGGGTGATCCGGCGATCTGGCAGGTGATGCGCGCGGCCTCTTCCGCCTATACATTCGACTTCTACCTCGTCTCGGCCGATTTCCAGCGCACCGCCGATGGCAGCATCCAGAGGGTGGACGAAAACCGGCAGATCTACATCGCGCTATTCGTGAAGACCTTCGTGCTGTCGGGGATCATCACCGTCCTTTGCCTGCTGATCGGCTTTCCGGTGGCGCATCTGCTGGCAACCCTGCCGATGGCCAAGGCCAACCTTCTGATGATCCTTGTGCTGCTGCCATTCTGGACCTCGCTTCTGGTGCGGACCACCAGCTGGATGGCGATCCTGCAGGGCGAAGGCGTGATCAATGACCTGATGGTCTGGATCGGCGTGATTGCCGAAGATGGCCGCCTGCGGATGATCAACAACCAGACCGGCACGATCATCGTGATGACGCATATCCTGCTGCCCTTCATGATCCTGCCGCTGTATTCGGTGATGAAGGTGATCCCGCCCAGCTATGCCCGCGCCGCGCGCAGCCTTGGGGCCACCAGCTGGACCACCTTCCGCCGCATCTACCTGCCGCAGACGCTGCCGGGGGTGGCGGCGGGGTCGCTGCTCGTCTTCATTCTGGCGGTTGGGTATTACATCACGCCCGCGCTGGTGGGTGGGGCGGATGGGCAGCTGATCTCGAACCTCATCGACTTTCACATGGATCGGTCGAACTGGTCGATGGCCGCCGCCCTTTCGGCGATGCTGCTGGTGGGCGTGCTGATCCTTTACTGGCTTTATGATCGGCTGGTCGGGATCGACCGCCTGAAACTCGGGTGATCTGATGGCGCTGCCCCCCTATGCAGACCCGCTGGAGCGTATCTGGCACCGCACCTATCAGGTGATCTGCGCGCTGGTGTTCATCTTCCTGATCGCGCCGATCCTGATCGTCATTCCGCTGTCCTTCAACGTGGAGCCGTATTTCAGCTTCACCGAAAAGATGGTCCGGCTGGACCCTACGGGCTATTCCCTGCGCTGGTACGACACCCTTTTGACCTTCGGGATGCAGGCACCCGAAGAGGTCCGCGATGGTGCATGGTTCACTGACATGTGGGCCAACTCGACCTGGGTGCAGGCGGCGAAAAACTCGCTTATCATCGGGTTCTGGGCCACTATCTTTGCCACCTGCCTTGGAACGCTGGCCGCCCTTGGCCTGTCGCGGCCGGAAATGCCCTATCGACGGGTGATCATGGCGATCCTGATCAGCCCGATGATCGTACCGATCATCATCATCGCGACGGGGATGTTCTTCTTTTACTCCAACCCTTGCGGGATCATCGGCCTTGAGTGTGGGCGGCTGACCTCAACCTACCTTGGGGTGATCCTTGCGCATACCATCCTGGGAATTCCGTTTGTGATCATCACGGTGACGGCCACGCTGTCGGGCTTTGACCAGTCGCTGATCCGGGCCGCCCAGTCCCTGGGGGCCAACCCGCGCACGGTGTTTTTCAAGGTGGTGATGCCGCTGATCCTGCCGGGCGTGATCTCGGGCGCGCTTTTCGCCTTCGTCACCTCCTTCGATGAGGTGGTGGCGGTCCTGTTCATCGCGGGCCCCGAACAGCAGACGATCCCGCGCCAGATGTGGAACGGGATCCGCGAACAGATCAGCCCGGCGATCCTGGCGGTGGCGACGATCCTTGTGGTGATCTCCATCGCGCTTCTGACCACGGTTGAGCTGCTTCGTCGCAGGTCTGACCGTCTGCGCGGGGTGACGGGGGTCTAGGGCAGCACCTGCAACCAGCCCCAGATCGTAAAGACCGACAGCCCCGTCGCCACCAGCACGGCCGAGGCGTTCACCCGCTTTGCCACCCCGTATAGATGCGCAAACATGTAGGCGTTGACCCCCGGCGCCATGGCAGCGGTCACCACTGCTGACCGCATCCCGTCGCGGTCCAGATCCAGCACATAATGCCCCAGCGCCCAGGTCAGCGCGGGGTGCAAGACCAGGGCGCAGCCGCAGATCATCGCAATCGTCGCCCGGCCGCCTTCGGTGCGGTAGCGCACAAGGACCCCGCCCAGACCGAAAAGCGCGGTCGGAATCGCGGTGCCGGCAATCATGTCCACCGCGGCAAAGACCGGCGCATAAAGCCCGTAGCCGGCCAGGTTGACGACAAACCCCAGCGCAATCCCGATGACCAGCGGTTGCGTCCCGATCGCCCGCCCGATCTTGAGACCAAGCGCCCCTGGTGACACCCCCTGACCCCGCGCCTTGGCCGATTCCATCATCGCGATACCAAAGGCATAGAACAGCGGCGCGTGGATCGAGATGATGGCATAGTTGCCGGTCAGCGCCGCAGCCCCAAAGGCGCGTTCGGTGATCGGCAGGCCCAGAAGCAGCGAGTTCGAGAAGAGGCAGGCAAAGCCGATGGCCACCGCATCGGTCAGGGGACGCTTGAAGATCAAAATGGCCCCGGTCATGCCAACGCCAAAGCTGACAAAGGCCGCGATGTAGAACGACAGCATCAGCGCCGGATCATAGGCGGCCCCAAGATCAAGCCCGGCGATGGACCGAAACAGAAGGCAGGGCGCCGCGAAGTTCTGCGCATAGCGCATCACCCCATCCACCGCGCTTTCGCCGATCAGCCCGCGTTTCGCGGCCGCATAGCCAAAGCCGATGATCAGGAAGACCGGCAGGATGACATCAAGCAGCGCGCTCATGCCCGGCGGCGAGGGGGGGGGGGGGGGGGGGGGGGGGGGGGGGGGGGGGGGGGGGGGGGGGGGGGGGGGGGGGGGGGGGGGGGGGGGGGGGGGGGGGGGGGGGGGGGGGGGGGGGGGGGCGGGAGGGGGGGGGGGGGCC
>JBBQVR010000027.1:0-28766 GCA_038211355.1 Rhodobacterales bacterium
GCCTTGCGGGAGAGAGTGCATGCGTCGTGTCGTGGTCACCGGTCTTGGAATGGTCACCCCCCTTGCCTCTGGGGTGGAAGAGACCTGGAGCCGCCTGCTTGCCGGGCAGTCGGGCGCGGGGCCAATCACCCGGTTTGATGCCTCAAACGTGGTGACCCAGTATGCCTGCGAAATCCCGCGCGGCGATGGGTCTGACGGGACCTTCAATCCCGACGACTGGATGGAGCCGAAAGACCAGCGCAAGGTTGATGATTTCATCCTTTACGGCATGGCCGCCGCTGTGCAGGCCGTGCGCGATGCGGGCTGGGACAATATCACGGAAGAGGAAAAGCTGCGGACCGGGGTGATGATCGGGTCAGGCATCGGCGGGCTGACCTCAATCGCCGAGACCGCGGTGCTGATCAAGGAAAAGGGGCCAAAGCGGGTGTCGCCCTTCTTCATCCCCGGCGCTTTGATCAACCTGATCTCAGGTCAGGTGTCGATCCGTTTTGGCTTCAAGGGGCCGAACCATGCGGTTGTCACCGCCTGTTCCACCGGCGCGCATGCCATTGGCGATGCGGCGCGGATGATCCAATGGGGCGATGCAGATGTGATGGTGGCCGGGGGGGCGGAAAGCCCGATTTCGGAAATCGGGATCGCGGGGTTCAACGCCTGCAAGGCGCTGTCGACCAAGCGGGCGGATGACCCGACCAAGGCCAGCCGTCCCTATGACGCCGACCGTGACGGGTTCGTCATGGGCGAGGGCGCAGGCGTGGTCGTGCTGGAGGAATACGAGCACGCAGTGGCTCGGGGCGCGAAGATCTATGCCGAGGTGTTGGGCTATGGTCTGTCGGGCGATGCCTATCACATCACGGCCCCATCCGAGGATGGCGATGGCGGCTACCGCTCCATGGCCGCGGCGTTGAAGCGGGCCGGGCTGACGCCTTTCGACATTGACTATATCAACGCGCATGGCACCAGCACGATGGCCGACACGATCGAACTTGGCGCGGTGGAGCGTTTGATGGGCGATGCTGCGGCAGGGGCGACGATGTCGTCGACCAAATCCAGCATCGGGCACCTTCTGGGGGCTGCGGGCGCGGTGGAGGCGATTTTCTGCATCCTTGCCTTGCGCGATCAGGTGGCCCCGCCGACGATCAACCTGGATAACCCGGCCGTTGCGCCAAAGCTGGACCTTGCCGCGAACAAGGCCGTGCGGCGCAAGATCGACGTGGCCTTGTCAAACTCGTTCGGGTTTGGCGGGACCAATGCCAGCCTGGTTATCGGAAAGGTGCGCTAGGCATGTGGAAGGGCATCGCTTCAAACGCGCTGACGCTGTTCATCCTGATCCTGGTTTCGGTGGCGGCACTGGTCGCCTGGGGGCGCACTGAGTTTGTAGCACCAGGCCCGCTGGCCGCACCGATCTGCCTGCAGGTCGAGCGTGGCGCGTCGTTCAGCGCGGTCAGCCGGATACTGGAGGAGCGCGGGGCGGTTAGTGATGCCCGGATCTTTCGGGTTGGGGCGGATTACTCAGACCTTGCGGACAATCTGAAGTTCGGCAGTTACATGATCCCGGCCAACGCCTCGATGGTTGAGGTGCTGGAGGCGATCACGGCGGGGGGGCGGTCAACTTGTGGGCGCGACCTCAACTTCCGGATTGGGGTCACGCGCAGTGACGTGGTGCTGAGCGAGCTTGACCTGGCCAGCAACGACTTTGTCGAAGTGGCGCGGTTCGATGCGGGTGCTGAGACCCCGCCGATGGAGTATCTTGAGGTGGCCGATGATGCGGACCTGCGGTTCCGGATCACGGTGGCCGAAGGGGTGACCAGCTGGCAGATCGTCGATGCGCTGAAGAAGGCCGATTTTCTGACCGGGGCGCTTGAAACCGTGCCGCCAGAGGGGACGCTTGCGCCGGACAGCTATGAGGTGGAGCGGGGGACGGAACGCGGCACGGTGGTGGCCGAGATGGTCCGGCGCCAAGAGGTGCGGCTGGCCGAGGCCTGGGCGAACCGGGTGGCCGACCTGCCTTACGACACGCCGGAAGAGGCGTTGATCATGGCGTCCATCATCGAAAAGGAAACCGGGATCCCTGAGGAGCGCAGGCAGGTGGCCAGTGTGTTTGTCAACCGGATGCGGCAGGGCATGCGGCTGCAAACCGACCCGACGGTGATCTACGGCGTCACCAAAGGTGAGGGTGTGCTGGGCCGGGGCTTGCGCCAAAGCGAGCTGCGCCGCGAGACGCCGTGGAACACCTATGTGATCGACGGCCTGCCGCCGACGCCGATTGCCAACCCAGGGCTGTTGTCGATCGAGGCAGCGCTGGATCCGGATTCAACCGATTACATCTTCTTCGTGGCCGATGGCACTGGCGGCCATGCCTTTGCGGTCACGCTGGACGAGCATAATGCAAACGTCGCCCGCTGGCGGGCGATTGAGGCGGCGCAAGGCACCGAGGGGGAAACCGGCGTGCAGGGAGAATAGGGCCTTCGGGGGCAAACCCGTTACCAAAGGGTAAAGGGTGCGCACGCTAAGCCTTTGATGTGAAAGCAATATGTGCTTGACTTTGCGCACGGTCCGATGTAGGACTTGTGACATGCTAGAAGAGGTGTCGAAGCGGCCCGGGGTGACCCCGTTGGCCGCTTTTTCATTTCGCCCAGGCACTGGGTGGCATGAGGGGTGGGTGAACCTGAATGACAGTGAGGATGGGGAACGGCGGCGCGACCCCCGAGGACGTGCTTGCTGTGGCGGAAGGGCTTTATCGGGAAAGCCTGCTGCCGGGAGAGCTGCATGTGCTGCGGTCAGACCGGATGAGCCTGGTGCCGGGCACCGATGGTTGGCCGGTGGCCTATGACTATACCGTCAGCGGGCGCACGCATCGCTATGCGATGGCGGGGGCGGCAAGCCCGATCTGCCATCTGCGCAGTTTTCACCCGCAGGACGACCACTATGGGTTCTCGCCATTGCAGGCGGCAGCGACGGCGATTGATGTGCATACCAGCGCAAGCGCCTGGTCAAAGGCGTTGCTGGACAATGCCGCCCGGCCCTCGGGGGCGATTGTCTACAAGGGGGCGGATGGGCAATCCGCGCTGTCGTCGGACCAATATGACCGGCTGGTGAGCGAGATGGAAAGCCACCATCAGGGCGCGCGCAATGCCGGGCGGCCGATGCTGCTGGAGGGGGGGCTTGACTGGAAGCCGATGGGATTCTCGCCCAGTGACATGGAGTTTCAGAAGACCAAGGAAGCGGCGGCGCGTGAGATTGCCATCGCTTTCGGTATTCCGCCGATGCTGATGGGGATCCCGGGGGATGCGACTTACGCGAACTATCAAGAGGCGAACCGGGCCTTCTATCGGCTGACCGTGCTGGGTGCCTATGCCGCCAGTCTCAAGCGACTGGCGGCGCGGGGCGGGCGGGTGAAAATGCTGTGGCAGCACGATCCGGCCCAGCCGATCGGCGTCTGGGACGAAGTGCGTGAGGATGCCTTTTGGCGTGGTCACGCTGATTGAGCGGTGGCGGACGGTGCGCATCCTGGGTGGGGGGCGGTCATGACGGCCCCGCATCTGAACCGGACGTTGGTGCTGGAAGGGGTACAGCGTACCTCGGATGGTGCGGGCGGCTACGTCGAGACTTGGGCGGTATTGGGCACGCTTTGGGCCGCGTTCCGGCCCGGGGCCGGCAGCGATGCGCCTGGGGAAGAGCAGATACTGGGCGCGGTACCCTACCGCATCACCGTGCGGGCAGCACCCAGTGGCGCTGCATCGCGCCCCAAGGCCGGGCAGCGGTTCCGTGAGGGGGGGCGGTTGTTCCCGATCCTGGCGGTGACAGAGGCCGACCCATCCGGGCGCTTTCTGACCTGTTTTGCCCGCGAGGAGGTGGCGACATGAGTTATGCAGCAGCCGCAGCCCTACAGACCGCGATCTTTCAGCGGCTGACCGCGTTTCCCGCCTTGGCCGGCGTCGCGATATATGACGCGGTGCCGCCCAATGCGACCGGTACTTTCGTGCTGATCGGCCCTGAAGAGGCGCGCGACCAATCGGATCGCAGCGGCGCGGGAGCCGATCATCAGTTGGTCATCAGCGTGATCACCGATGCGACGGGGTTTCTGCCCATCAAGACCATCGCGGCCGACATTTCGGATGCGCTGATCGGGGTGCCGCTGACGCTGAGCCGGGGCGCGCTGGTGCAACTGTTGTTCCTGCGCGCAAGGTGACCTTTGTCTTGCCACCCGCACTTGGCGCACGGGTCCAGGCTGGTTTTGAGTTCGATGTTCCAGTCCGGTTTGACACGGACGTCCTTCAAACATCCGTTGCGTCGTTTCAGGCGGGGGATGTGCCATCGGTGCCGATCGTGGAGGTGCGGCTATGAGCAGCGACGCGCTTTATGCGCACCTTGAAAGTGGTGCGACGACGGTGTGTCGGGCCTGGACTGTCCGCCGCACGGATGGGGTTTTGATGGGCTTTACTGATCATGACCGGGATTTGACGGTCGATGGTGCGCTGTGCCGTGCGGACACAGGCATGACCGCGCGGGCGCTGCAACAGACTACGGGCCTGTCGGTCGACAACTCGGAAGCTGCCGGGGCGCTGAGCGATGCCTCAATCCGCGAGGCTGATCTGCTGGCGGGACGCTTTGATGGTGCCGAGGTGCGGTCATATCTGGTGAATTGGGCCGCGCCAGACGACTGGATTGAACAATTCCGGGGAACTTTCGGCGAGATACTTCGCGCCGGGGGTGCCTTTCGCGCCGAGCTGCGGGGTCTGACGGAGGCGCTGAACCGTCCGCAGGGCTTTGCCTACCTGCAGACATGTTCGGCCATTCTTGGTGACGAGCGTTGCCACTTCAACACGGCCCTGCCTGGCTATTTCGTTGAGGGGACGGTTGAGGCTGTTGAGGAAGCACGGATGTTCACCTTCGCTGCTTTCGCCGGCTTTGACGATCGCTGGTTTGAACATGGCCGGTTTGAAATGTTGAGCGGCGCTGCCGCAGGGCTGCTGGGGTCAATCAAGAACGATCGGCGACTGACACCCGGCCGCGTGGTCGAGCTTTGGCAGTCGCTTGGCGCAGACATCCGTTCAGGCGACAGATTTCGGATGATCGCGGGTTGCGACAAGACGGCGGCGACCTGCAGGGCCAAGTTCGCAAACTTTCTGAACTATCGCGGGTTTCCCCATATTCCCGGGGAGGACTGGCTGGCCTCATACCCAGTGCCTGGCCGGTCAAGCACAGGGGGCGCACGTCTTCCGGCGAGCGGTCTGTGACCGTCGCAGATCAGGCCTTGGCAGAGGCGCGCAAGTGGATCGGGACGCCCTATCTGCATCAGGCGTCGGTCCTTGGGGCAGGGACCGATTGTCTTGGCCTGCTGCGCGGTGTCTGGCGGGCGATCCATGGCACGGAGCCAGTGGACGTCCCGCCCTACACCGAAGACTGGGCTGAGCCGTCGCGGCGCGAAGTTCTGATGGAAGCCGCAGATCGGTGGCTTGTGCGCAAGCGGATCTCTGAGGCGGCAACGGGGGATGTCCTGCTGTTTCGCATGCGCGACGGCAGTATAGCCAAGCACCTAGGTATCCAGTCGCAGGTCGGCGAAACCCCGTGCTTTGTCCATTCCTACACCGGGCATGGCGTGATCGAAAGCTCGCTTTCGCAACCTTGGCAGCGCCGTATCGCAGCGCGCTTTGCTTTTCCTGAAGGACCCAATTGAATGGCCACGCTTCTTCTTTCTGCGGCAGGGGCCGCAATTGGTGCCGGGTTTGGTGGCGCCGTCCTTGGCTTGTCGGGTGCTGTCATCGGGCGTGCAGTAGGGGCCACGCTAGGGCGGGTCATCGATCAGCGACTGCTTGGCGCTGGGTCCGACCCGGTTGATGTTGGCCGGATTGACCGTTTGCGACTGTCCGGGGCGAGTGAGGGTGCCGGAATTGGCCAGCTTTGGGGTCGGATGCGGGTTGGCGGTCAGGTGATCTGGGCGACCCAGTTTACCGAGAGCGTACAGCGTCGGCGGTCGGGAAAGGGTGCTCCAAAGCCGAAGGTGAATGAATACAGCTATTCCATCAGTCTGGCGATTGCGCTGTGCGAAGGTGAACTCCTAAGGGTTGGGCGGATTTGGGCGGATGGTAACGAAATCTCGCCGCGGGATCTGAACATTCGGGTTTACCACGGCAGCGAAACACAGCTGCCAGATCCCAAGATGGAGGCTGTCGAAGGTTCCGGTCGGGTCCCGGCCTACCGGGGTCTTGCCTATGTCCTGATCGAAGATCTGGAACTTGCGCCCTATGGCAACCGCGTGCCGCAGTTCAGCTTTGAGGTTGTCCGAGCCGCACAAGGCACAGCAGTCGATCCAGCCACAACACTTGGTGGGGCAATTCGCGGGGTGTCGCTGATCCCGGGGACGGGAGAGTACAGTCTTGCGACAACGCCAGTTCACTATGCCGAAGGTCTGGGCCGGAACCGGACGGCGAACGTACATTCGCCATCACGCCTGACAGACTTTGCAACGAGCCTTGGACAGCTGACCGAAGAGCTTCCAGCAGTTCAGTCCGTTTCCATGGTGGTTTCGTGGTTCGGCAATGATCTGCGCTGTGCAAGCTGTGAGGTGCGTCCGAAGGTTGAACAGACACTGCGTGACGGTGTTGGCATGCCTTGGCGGGCTGGCGGTATTGCGCGCGCTGCCGCAGCCGAGGTTCCGAAGGTGGATGGGGCATCAATCTACGGCGGCACACCAGCAGACGCATCCGTGATTGAGGCCATCCGGGCGATCCGGGCCTCTGGCAAGGAAGTTGTCTTCTATCCGTTCATTCTGATGGACCAGTTGGACGGAAACACGCTGCCGGACCCCTGGACGGGGGCCGAGGGTCAGCCGAAACTGCCGTGGCGCGGTCGGGTAACCCTGTCCGTTGCCCCCGGTCAAGACGGATCACCCGATCGAACAGCCATTGCCGCTGCAGAAGTTGCTGCGTTCTTCGGGACTGCCCAGCCAAGCAACTTTACGATCTCAGGCGAAACGATCAGCTACTCCGGTCCGCCGGGATGGGGGTATCGGCGGTTCATCTTGCACTATGCACGACTGTGCGCGGCCGCCGGCGGGGTGGATGCCTTTTGCATCGGGTCCGAGATGAGATCGCTGACGCAGATTCGCGGGGCCGCAGACAGCTTTCCCGCTGTGGATGCCATGCTGAACCTGGCGGCAGATGTCAGATCGATCCTGGGGTCAGCAACAAAAATCGGCTATGCTGCTGACTGGTCAGAGTATTTTGGCTATCAAGCGGATGGCAATCTTTACTTTCACCTTGATCCGCTATGGTCAGACAGCAATGTCGATTTCATCGGGATCGACAACTACATGCCCCTTTCCGATTGGCGCGATGGGGAAGAGCACGCAGATGCCGGTTGGGGGTCGATCTACAACCTTGGCTATCTGAAGGCGAATGTCGCCGGCGGTGAAGGTTTTGACTGGTATTATGACAGCCCAGAAGGAGCGTTGGCGCAACGGCGCTTGCCGATTACTGACGGTGCCTTCAACGAGCCTTGGGTATTTCGGTACAAAGACCTGAAGTCCTGGTGGTCGAACCTGCACCACGAGCGCGTGAATGGCGTTCGCTTTGTCAACCCAACGGCATGGATTCCGGGATCAAAGCCGATCTGGTTCACAGAATACGGATGTCCCGCAGTAAACAAGGGCACCAACCAGCCCAACAAGTTCGTCGATGCCAAGTCCTCGGAATCCAGCCTTCCCTTGTGGTCAAACGGCAGCAGGGATGACCTGATACAGATGCAATATCTGCTGGCAGTGACATCCTACTGGGCAGATCCTCAGAACAATCCGACGGCGTCACTGTACAGTGGAAAGATGGTTGACCTTGACCATGCCCATGCCTGGGCCTGGGATGCGCGCCCGTTTCCAGAGTTTCCAGGGCAGATCGAGGTGTGGAACGACGGCGGCAATTATGGTCGTGGACATTGGCTGAATGGCCGGTCGACCAATCAACCACTTGCTGCTGTGGTCGCGGAAATCTGCGCGAATTCCGGGGTGCAGGCTATTGATACAGTGGGTCTTTACGGACTTGTGCGGGGTTACCTGCAGCCAGACGTTTCCACAGCGCGTGCGGCCTTGCAGCCTTTGCTTCTTGCCTACGGCTTTGACGTGATGGAGCGGGATGGGCGACTTGTCTTTCGAAGCCGGGACGGTCGGGTCATCGCCATTATCGACCTCGACGCTTTGGCCATCCTGCCTGACCTTGATGGCAGCATCGAAACCACCCGTGCCCCAGAGGCTGATACCGCCGGTCAAGTGCGCCTTGGTTTCATTGACTCGCAGTCAAGTTATGAAATTCGTGCAGTCGAAGCACGTTTTCCTGACGCTGAGGCGCGAGGTGTGTCGCAAAGCGACCTGCCTCTTGCCCTGACGCAAGCGGAAGGTCAGGCCACCGCTGCTCGCTGGCTGGCCGAGGCGCGGATTGCCCGGGATGGCGCGCGATTTGCACTGGCAAAGTCACAATTGCGGATCGGGGCAGGCGATGTGGTTGGACTGAAGGGTAATCGCTACCGGATCGACAGGGTTGACCAGGCAGAGGCCCAGTTGCTGGAAGCGGTCCGCGTGGAGGCGGGTGTTTACACGACCCCAGACAGCGAAGCGGACGCGATCGTTAGCAGATTTTACAACCCCCCGGTTCCGGTCTTTCCGGTCTTTCTTGATCTGCCGCTGCTGACAGGGGACGAGGTTGCGCATGCGCCCTATCTTGCGGTGGCAAGCGAACCTTGGCCCGGCCCTGTTGTGCTTTGGTCCTCCAGTCAAGACAGCGGGTATGAGATTAACCGTCTTGTCGCGGCGGCGGCTGTCATTGGGGTAACAGAGACGCCCTTGGCACGGGCGCGTCCAGGTGTCTGGGACCGCGGAGCGCCACTGCGGGTGAAGGTTGCATCGGGTGAGTTTGCTTCGGCAAACACGCTTGCCGTCCTGAATGGTGCCAACGCCATCGCGATCGGCGATGGTAGTGCTGCCAACTGGGAAGTGTTCCAGTTCGCGAAGGCACAGGTTGTTGCCCCTGATGTTTTCGACCTGTCAGTCCGGCTTCGAGGTCAGCTGGGGACTGATGGCTTGATGCCCGATGTCTGGCCCATTGGCAGCACAGTGGTTTTGCTGGACCTGGCGCTAAGCCAGATCGACCTTCCCCTTTCTGCCCGCGGCCTTGCGCGCTACTATCGCATAGGTGCGGCAGCGTTGGGTTTCGACGATCCCAATATCATTCTGCGGGTCGAATCCTTTCTTGGAGCAGGTTTGCGCCCCTATCCCGTTTCCCATCTTCGCGGTACGGTCACGGGGGCTGGCAATACCTTGCTTACCTGGAAACGGCGGACCCGGATCGACGGCGATACCTGGCAGACGTTTGAGGTGCCATTGGGCGAAGACGTCGAAACATACGCCGTAAAGATCTTCCAAGGCGCCCAGGTGAAGGCGGAATACGCGGCCAGCCAGCCGCAATTCACTTACACCGCATCGATGAAAGCCTCAGACCTTGTTGCAGGGCCGTACCGGGTAGAGGTTTCACAGGTGTCAGCCCAGTTTGGCCCCGGACCCGTCAGGTCTGTTGAACTGCTTGTTTGACATGCGTGACCCAAGCGGTGCCGACCTCCTTCTCTTTGCGCGCGCGCTTATGCTGGTCCCTGCCGAAGCGCGCGCGTCCGTTGCGGCACGCATTCTGCACGAGGTTGATGTCGCGGATCAGCATTTGCGTGTTCAGAACCGCTGTCATCCAGCCTTTGGGGACGGCAGTCTGATGTCGCGTTGTCTTTTGCTCTTGCCCCCGGCGGAAACGATGCTGAGCGACAGGGATTTCCTTTCATCCACCATTGTCGCGTGCCAATCTCTGCTGCAGCATTCCAAACTGTGATCGACATGGTCACAACTTTGCGTGTCGCCTGGCAGGGTAAATATGCTATGACGCACCAATACTGGAGGCTGGGTCATGCACGAAACACGGGCAAAATTGTCAACCGTTGATCCGGTCTGGACCCGCGTTTGCGACGAGGCGATCGAAGCCATTCGGGATGAACCGCTGCTTGGCGGCCTGATCCATTCCGGTTTGCTGCACCACGCAACCATGGAGCGAGCGCTAGCCTACCGATTTTCGCTGAAGTTGGCCTCGGGCGAGATGAGCGAGCAAATCCTGCGTGAAATTGCCGACGAAGCCTTTGAACAAGCCCCGGAACTGGGCGATGCAGCGCGGGCTGACCTTATGGCCGTGTATGAGCGTGACCCGGCCTGCCACCGCTTCTTGCAGCCGATCCTGTTCTTCAAGGGCTATCAGGCGGTTCAGGCCTACCGGGTTGGCCATTGGCTGTGGCACTCAGGCCGGATTGACCTTGCCTATTTCGTGCAGATGCGGGTCTCGGAAATTTTCGGTGTCGATATTCACCCAGCGGCCAAGCTGGGAAAAGGCATCATGATCGACCACGCCCATTCCATTGTGATCGGGGAAACCGCAGTCGTCGGCGACAATGTGTCGATGCTGCACTCGGTTACTCTTGGCGGTACCGGCAAAGAGGATGGCGATCGTCACCCAAAGATCGGCGACGGCGTGCTGATCGGGGCCGGAGCAAAGGTTCTGGGAAACATCAGTGTGGGTCGCTGTTCACGCATCGCCGCTGGGTCAGTTGTGCTGGAAGATGTTCCACGCAATACCACGGTGGCGGGTGTGCCGGCGCGGGTTGTCGGGAAGGCAGGCTGCGCCCAACCGGCGCTGACCATGGACCAGATCTTGAAGGCCGAATGACCGCTTCCGCATGAGCCGTAATTTTCGATTTCTTGCCGCCCGGGTGACAGGGCTGGCAATTTCGGTATTTGCCCGGTTCATGACCGCCCCCCGTGCGATCTGGCAGGGGATAGAACCCGTGCAACGTCAGCGGGTTTATTTTGCCAACCACAGCTCCAACGGGGATTTCGTCCTGCTCTGGACCGTCCTGCCTGCGCCCCTGCGCCGCCAGACCCGCCCGGTTGCAGCGTTGGACTACTGGCTGAAATCCCCCCTTCGCAGCTTTATCGGGCGTGACGTTTTCAACGCGGTTCTGATTGATCGCCGCCCTGAGGCGCGCACCACCGATCCTGTTGCCCAGATGGTCGAGGCGCTGGAACAGGGATCTTCCCTGATTCTGTTTCCCGAAGGACAGCGCAACAGCAGTGACGCGGACCTGTTGCCGTTCAAGTCTGGCCTTTATCACCTTGCCAAGGCCCGACCGGGGGTTGACCTTGTGCCGGTCTGGATTGCCAACCTCAACAAGGTCATGCCCAAAGGTGAAATCATCCCCGTGCCCCTGATCTGCACCCTTACCTTCGGCGCCCCCCTGCACCTGACCCCCGATGAGCCCAAGGACATCTTCCTTGCCCGTGCGCGTTCCGCCCTTCTGGCGTTGCAGGCGGACCCCGAGGCATGACCAGTCCGCACCTCCTTTGGCTTTTGTCCGGCGTCAGCGGTATCTTGGTGCTCGCTACCATAGTGGGAGAGGTGCTTCGGCAGCGCCTGTCACCGCAAGGCACCAATCCGGTGATCGAGAACCTCAATGCCCGGATCGCTGCATGGTGGGTGATGGTGATCCTGCTGGCCATTGCCTTTATTGCGGGCAAGCCGGGCGTGGTTCTTCTGTTTGCGCTGGCGTCCTTCGCTGCCCTGCGCGAATTCCTGACCCTCACCACCCACAACCGCGCCGACCACTGGTCCCTGGTGGCCTGCTTTTTCATCGTCCTGCCGCTGCAATACTATTTCGTGCTGATTGACTGGTACGGCATGTATGCGGTCTTCGTTCCGGTCTATGTCTTTCTCCTGCTTCCGGTTCTCTCTGCGCTGCGCGGCAGCACCAAGGATTTCCTGGTGCGTGTTTCGGAAACCCAGTGGGCGCTGATGATCTGCGTCTACTGCATCAGTCATGTCCCTGCGCTGCTTTACTTGCAGATCCCCGGATTTGAAGGCCGCAACGTGATGTTGATCGCCTACCTGATTTTCGTCGTCCAACTGTCTGACGTGATGCAATATGTCTGGGGCAAGTTGATCGGTCGCACCAAGATTGCCCCCAGCCTTTCCCCCTCGAAGACATGGGAGGGTTTCATCGGCGGCTCCCTCACTGCCATCGTCGTTGGCACCTCACTTTGGTGGATGACCCCCTTCACACTGCCGCAGGCGGCAGGCATGTGCTTGATACTCACACTGATGGGCTTTTTCGGCGGCCTTGTGATGTCGGCGATCAAGCGTGACCGTGGTGTCAAGGACTGGGGCCATCTGATTGCGGGCCATGGCGGGTTCATCGACCGGCTGGACAGCGTGATCTTCGCAGCCCCGATCTTCTTTCACATTACCCGTTACTACTGGTCGACGACATGACGGATGCCGGAAACCGCCGCCCACTGGCCTCTCGCCAGTCAGCCTGGGCGGGGCGGCTTGCGACGATGGCCGTGCAACGCGGCATCACGCCGAACCAGATTTCGCAGGCCTCGGTCGGATTTGCTGCCATTGGGCTGGCGGCCTATCTGCTGACGCCGCTTGTTCCGGGGCTGGTGCAGTGGCTGATGCTGATCCTTGCCGCAGCGGCGATACAGGCGCGGCTGGTTTGCAACCTGATCGACGGCATGGTCGCGGTTGAGGGCGGCCAGGGTACCAAGGACGGCCCCTTCTGGAATGAGGCGCCAGACCGCGCCTCTGATCTTCTCTTCCTCCTCGGCGCTGGCTTCGCCGCCGGAAATCCGAGCCTCGGCGCGCTGGCCGCCGCCCTCGCCATTGCCACTGCCTATATCCGCGAACTGGGCCGCGCAGAAGGCTTCCCCCCAGACTTCTCCGGCCCGTTTGCCAAGCCGCAGCGCATGGCCGCCCTGACAGTTGGCACCGTCATTGCGGCCTTCACCGCGACGGAATGGGTGCTGGCGCTGACGCTTTGGATCATCATCGCAGGCACAGCCCTTACGATCCTGCGCCGTGCCCTGCGCCTGATCAGGGTCCTCAAGGCACGATAGAAAAAGGGGCCGCAAAGCCCCTTCATCTGTCCTCAAATATCCCACGGGGGGTGTGAAACCCCCCGCTTCCACAGATCAGGCCAGCATGGCCAGCGGGTTTTCAAGCCCTGCGATCACTGCCTTCAGGAACTCGGCGCCCAAGGCCCCATCGATCACCCGGTGATCGACCGACAGCGTCATCGACATGACCGTCGCCACGCCAATCGTCCCATCCGCCATGACCACCGGCTTCTTGATCCCCGCCCCGATCGCCAGAATCGATCCATGCGGCGGGTTGATGACGGCATCAAAGTTCTCGATTCCCATCATCCCAAGATTCGAGATCGCGAAGCTTCCGCCCTGATACTCATGCGGTGCCAGCTTCTTGGTCTTGGCGCGCCCCGCCAGATCCTTCATCTCTGCCGAAAGCGCAGACAGTGACTTCTTGTCGGCATCGCGCAGGACGGGCGTGAACAGACCCCCCTCAACCGCCACCGCAACCGCCACATCTGACGGCTTCAGTCGCAGCATCCGGTTGCCGGCCCAGACCGCATTGGCATTCGGCACTGCCTGCAGGGCCATCGCACAGGCCTTGATGATGAAGTCGTTGACGCTCAACTTTACCCCGCGCCCCTCCAGCTGCTTGTTGAGGGTTTCCCGGAACGCCATCAGCGCATCCAGACGCACCTCACGCCGCAGATAAAAATGCGGGATCGTCTGCTTGGCCTCGGTCAGGCGCGCCGCAATCGTCCGGCGCATCCCGTCCAGCGCGATCTCTTCGTACTGGCGGTCCGCGTACATCTTCATGACCGTTTCCGCCGTCATGCCCGTTGGCATCGCTCCCGCGGGCTTGGGTGCTGCCGGGGCAGGGGCCGCAGGCGCAGCAACAGCCGCCGCAACCGAAGCTGCCGCCAAAGGTTTTGCCCCTTCAACATCGGCACGCACGATACGGCCATGCGGGCCGGACCCTGCGACCTTGGTCAGATCAAGGCCCTTCTCGGCAGCGATCCGCCGCGCCAGAGGTGATGCAAACACCCGCGCGCCACCCGACACGACCGGCGCCGCAGCCGCTGCCGCAACGGGCGCCGCAACTGCAACAGGTGCAGCCGCCGCAACCGTAGCCGCCACCGCAACCGCAGCCGCCACCGAGGCAGGGGCTGCATCCGCGCTTTCGCCCTCCTCCAGCAGCGTCGCAATCGGCGCGTTGACCTTCACGCCGCTGGTGCCCTCGGCCACCAGCAGCTTGCCGACGATCCCTTCCTCGACCGCCTCGAACTCCATCGTTGCCTTGTCGGTCTCGATCTCGGCAAGGATCTGGCCCGACTTGACCACATCCCCCTCCTTGACCAGCCACTTGGCAAGCGTCCCCTCTTCCATCGTCGGGGACAGCGCCGGCATCAGAATCTGAACAGCCATGGTGCCCCCCTTACCGGTAGCAGACGGATTTGACGGCGGTCACGATTTCCGCCGGAGTGATCAGCGCGAACTTTTCAAGGTTCGCGGCATAGGGCATCGGCACATCCTTGCCCGTACAGGTGATGACCGGCGCATCCAGATAGTCGAACGCCCGCTGCATGATCGTCGAGGCCAGATGGTCGCCGATCGACCCGACCGGAAAGCCCTCTTCCACCGTCACGCAGCGGTTGGTCTTCATCACGGATGCCAACACCGTGTCATAGTCGATGGGCCGCAGGGTCCGCAGGTTCACCACCTCGGCGCTGATGCCGTCCTTGGCCAGCTCTTCCGCCGCGGCCAGCGCATGCGCTACCCCGATCCCGAAGGAAACCAGCGTCACATCCGTGCCCTCGCGCAGGATGCTTGCCTTGCCGAAGGGAATGGCAAAATCAACGTCCGTCGGCACATCGAAGGACCGCCCGTACATGATTTCGTTCTCAAGGAAGATCACCGGGTTCGGATCACGAATGGCGGTCTTGAGCAGCCCCTTCGCATCCGCCGCCGAATAGGGAATGCAGACCCGCAACCCCGGGATCGCCGCAAACCAGGCCGAAAAGTCCTGGCTGTGCTGCGCGCCAACCCGTGCCGCCGCACCGTTCGGGCCGCGAAACACCATCGGGCTGCCCATCTGGCCCCCCGACATGTACAGCGTTTTCGCGGCCGAGTTGATGATGTGGTCCATCGCCTGCATCGAGAAATTGAAGGTCATGAACTCGACAATCGGCTTCAGCCCGCCCCAGGACGCACCCACCCCGATCCCGGCAAAGCCGATCTCGGTGATCGGCGTGTCGACCACGCGGCGCGGCCCGAACTCGTCCAGCAGGCCCTGGCTGATCTTGTAGGCCCCCTGATATTCGCCCACTTCTTCGCCCATCAGGAAGACCGTTGGATCGGCCCGCATTTCCTCGGCCATCGCCTCGCGCAGCGCCTCGCGCACCGTCATTGTCTTGGTCGGGCCTTCGGGCAGGTCCGTATGCGGCCAACCCTTCGCCGCCACCACCGGGGCAGGGGGCGCAACCACCGCTGCAACCACGGGTGCCGCAACCGGCGCAGCCGCCACCGCTACCGAGGCAGGGGCGTCAGACACGGTTTCCCCGTCCTCGACCATCACCGCAATCGGCGTATTCACCTTCACTCCCGCCGTGCCCTCGGCGACCAGCAGCTTGCCGACCACCCCTTCGTCAACGGCCTCGAACTCCATCGTGGCCTTGTCGGTTTCGATCTCGGCCAGAATTTGCCCCGACTTGACCGTATCACCCTCTTTCACCAGCCATTTGGCCAGCGTGCCTTCCTCCATGGTCGGAGAAAGCGCGGGCATCAGAATTTCCGTCGCCATGATTTCCCCTCCCTCAGGCGTAAATGTCAGTCCAAAGCTCGCTCAGCGGCGGCTCCGGGCTTTCTTTCGAGAATTCGGCCGCCTCGTTGACGGTGGCCTTGATCTCCTTGTCGATGGCCTTCAGATCCTCGTCGGACGCCAGACCCGCCTGCAACAGCAAGTCGCGCACATGCTCGATGCAGTCCTTTTCGGTGCGGATCTTCTCCACTTCCTCGCGGGTGCGATACTTCGCCGGATCCGACATCGAATGGCCACGATAGCGGTAGGTCATCATTTCCAGAATGTAGGGGCCATTGCCCGCACGGCAGTGCGCAATCGCCTTTTCGCCCGCCGCCTTCACCGCCCGCACATCCATTCCGTCAACCTGTTCGCCCGGGATGCCATAGGCCAGCCCGCGCCCGAAATATGTGGTGGATTTGGTTGACCGCTTGACGGACGTCCCCATCGCATAGCCGTTGTTTTCAATGACGAAAATCACTGGCAGCGCCCAAAGTTCGGCCATGTTGTAGGTCTCGTAGACCTGACCCTGGTTGGCCGCGCCATCGCCGAAATAGGTGAAGGTCACGTTGTCATTGCCAAGATACTTGTCGGCAAAGGCCAACCCGGCCCCCAGCGGCACCTGTGCGCCAACAATCCCGTGCCCGCCGTAGAAATGCTTCTCTTTCGAGAACATATGCATCGACCCGCCCTTGCCCTTGGAGTATCCCCCAATCCGCCCGGTCAGTTCGGCCATCACACCCTTGGGGTCCATCCCGCAGGCCAGCATATGCCCGTGGTCGCGGTAGCTGGTCACCCGCTTGTCGCCCTCTTTCGTCGCGGCCTCCAGGCCCACGACCACCGCCTCTTGCCCGATGTACAGGTGGCAAAAACCCCCGATCAGGCCCATGCCATACAGCTGGCCCGCCTTTTCTTCAAACCGGCGGATCAGCAGCATCTCGCGGTAATACTTCAGCAGATCGTCCTTCGAGACGTTCGGTCTCGCATCGGGCTTCTTTGCCATCAGGCTCCTCCCAGAGCAGCGGGGTCAGGGGCCCCGGATTCGGGACCTTGGAAATGGTTTAGCGTTAAACCATCCTTACACCATCGGTGTTTATTGGGTCAAAGCAAAATCTGCCACAGGCGTGCAGCTTGTGGAATGCCACCCATGCGCCCAGCGATGGGCTAAGGGATCAGGAAACCCCGTCAGCGGATGGCGATTTCATCCGCGCGCATATAGCCCAGCACGTCGCGGGTTTGCTGGTCCAGCAGATCAAGGTCAAGAAAGTCGTCCGACAGCCGCAGTGTCAGGTTCTGCATTTCCGACAATTCGCTTGCCAGACGGTCACGCTCGGCGGCCAGCGTGGCGGCTTCGGCGTCGATAGCCACCCGGCGGAACATGCCATAGTCGCCCTGGACGGCGGCAAAGGTGAAATAGACCCCCAGCGCAAAGGCCAGTGCCAGGTAGATCAACCCCCCCAGTCCCCGCCGGGCCTCTGATCGTGAATGCGCAGTGCTCATGCTTGCCTCAAAGACCCCTCTTTGCCGGAGGCCTTATGAGAATCATGACATACCAAGGCGGGCTTGTGAATCCCGAAAATGCCCCTGCCTCAAAGACTTGCCACAGGGGCCGTTGCGCAGCCCTCAGGTGATCGAGGCTGCGTAGATGCTGTCCACAGCACCTTTCAGCACGGCATCAAATTCGGCGTCGGTTTGCTGGGCGCTCAAGCCCTCGCTCAGCGCACGGCTGAAGCTGGCGATGATCCCGTGGTTCTGCGCCAGAATCTGGTTCGCCTTGTCGCGGGAATGCCCCCCCGAGAGTGCCACAACCTTCAGGACCTTGGGGTGTTTCACCAGCGGCTGGTAGAAGTCCGCCACCGTCGGCAGCGACAGCTTCAGCATGACCTGACCGTCAAGCCCTTCCAGATTCTTCAGAATCTCATCTTGCAACATCACCTCGGCCTCGGCCTTGTCCGCGATGGAGATGGTCACCTCAGGCTCCAGGATCGGCATCAGCCCATGAGCAGCCACCTGCCGCCCCAGATCAAACTGTTGCGCGGCAATGGCCGCGATCCCCTTGGGATTCGCCGCATGGACGACCGATCGTTCCTTGGTCCCGTAAATCCCCGCCTTTGCCGCCCGGTCCAGCAGCGCATCAAGGCCGGGGATCGGCTTCATCAGCTGCACGCCGTCAGCTTCCGCCTCCAGGCCCTTGTCGATCTTTAGGAACGGCACCACGCCGCGCTTGTCCCACAGGAAGGTCGCGGTCGGGATGCCGTCAATTACCCGGTCCATGGTCTGCTCAAACAGGATCGCGCCCACGACCTTGTCGCCGGTAAAGGCGGGCGACTTGATGATCCGAGACCGCATCGCGTGGATCATGTCGTACATCTGCGCTTCGCCGACGTATTCGCTTTCGGACACGCCGTACAGCATAAGCGCCTTTGGCGTCGATCCGCCCGACTGGTCAAGGGCGGCAATGAAGCCCCGGCCATTGCGCACCTGTTCGGTCATTTTCGCGTTCGCCATGTCCATCTCCCACTGGTTGCCCAAGGCATAGCCTTTGGGGCCTTGCCGCTCAACCCATCAGGGCCTGCACGCCGGGCAATTCCTTGCCCTCCATCCATTCCAGGAACGCGCCCCCGGCGGTAGAGATAAAGGTGAAATCATCCGCCGCCCCCGCCGCGTTCAGCGCTGCGACCGTATCACCGCCCCCCGCGACCGAGATCAGGCCCCCCGCCTTGGTCAGCCGTGCCGCCGCAAGGGCGGCCGCATTGGTGGCCATGTTGAAGGGCTCAATCTCGAAGGCGCCCAAAGGCCCGTTCCAGATCAATGTCTTGGCAGCTGCAAACACTGCCTCCAGCGCTGCCACCGTCTTGGGGCCTGCGTCCAGAATCATCGCATCCGGCGGGCAGTCGCGCACGGGCAAGGTCTGGCTTTCAGCGCCTGCCTTGAACTCACGCGCCACAACAATATCCACCGGCAAGTGGATCTGGCAGCCCGCCTTTTGCGCCCGGTGCCGGATTTCCCGCGCGGTTTCGGCCATGTCACGTTCTGCCAGCGACTTTCCGACCTCGATCCCCTCGGCGACAAGGAAGGTGTTTGCCATGCCCCCCCCGATCACCAGATGGTCAACCTTGCCCACCAGATTTGCGAGCAACTCAATCTTGGTGGAAACCTTGGCACCGCCCACGACAGCCACCACCGGCCGCTGCGGGTTGCCTAGCGCCCCTTCCAGCGCACGCAATTCGGCTTCCATCAAACGGCCTGCCGCCGCTGGCAAAAGCCGCGCCAGCCCTTCGGTTGACGCATGCGCCCGATGCGCCGCCGAGAACGCGTCGTTCACGAACACATCGCCCAATGCGGCCATCGCCTTGGCAAGCTCGGGGTCGTTCTTTTCCTCACCGGGCTGGAACCGGGTGTTTTCCAGCAGCACCACATCCGCGGCCCCTGCCTTGGCAATGGCCGCCGCAGCCACCGGACCGATGCAATCTGCACCGAACACAACCTTGCGCCCCAGTGACGCCGCAAGCGCATCAACCAGACGCCCAAGGCTCATCTCTGGCACGACCTTGCCCTTTGGCCGGTCGAAATGCGCCAGCAGCACCACGCGGCCGCCCTTGGCGATGATATCCTCGACCGTGGGCCTGATCTTGTCGATCCGGGTCATGTCGGTGACCCGATCACCCTCCATCGGGACGTTGATATCCACCCGCACCAGCACCACCTTGGCGGCCAGCGCCACGTCATCCAGCGTTTTCCAGGGCATCGGATTCTCCATCCATCAAATCTGCCCGCTTTAGGCCCGCAGATCACGCTCCCGTCAACCGCTTCCATCGCTTTGCCCTTCCCTTGGGCGGATGCCGCCGCTACGGTCGCGCCCGACGAAATTGACAGGAGAGCCCCGATGGCTGACATCAAGGACCCGGAAAACACCATTATCCTGACGCTGAAGGACGGCGAAGTGGTGATCGAACTTCTTGCCGACGTGGCCCCAAAGCACGCCGAGCGGATGAAGCAACTTGCCCGTGACAAGGCCTATGACAACGTGGCCTTCCACCGCGTGATTGGCGGCTTCATGGCGCAGACCGGCGATGTGGAAAACGCCAACATGGAAAGCCCGACCTACAACCCGCGCCGCGCGGGCACGGGCGGGTCGAAATATCCCGATCTTCCGGCCGAGTTTTCCAAGCTGCCGCATGACCGTGGCACCCTGGGTGCTGCCCGCTCGCAAAGCCCCAATAGCGCCAACAGCCAGTTCTTCATCAACTTCAGCGACAACAGTTTCCTGAACGGCCAATACACCGTCTATGGCCGCGTGATCTCGGGGATGGAGCATGTCGACAAGATCACCAAGGGTGAGCCTCCGGCCAACCCTGACCGCATGATCACTGTCAGGGTGGCTGCTGATGTCCAGGTCTGACAATTTCCTCGCGGCAGGGATCTTTGCCGCCGGTCTGGCCATCGTCGGCGGCTACGGCCTTAGCCAGTCCGCCCAGGCGCAAGAGGCGGTTGACGGCCCCGGGCCCAACCTAGTGATCGAAGTCGCGGGTGCTGCCAACGGCACCATCGTCATCGACATGCTGCCCGACGTGGCCCCCCTGCATGTGGCCCAGATCACCGCGCTGGCCGCTGAAGGGGCCTATGACAATGTGGTGTTCCACCGCGTGATCGACGGGTTCATGGCCCAGACCGGCGATGTATCGAACGGCAAGGCCGGGGGCGATCTGTCGATGGCAGGCATGGGCGGCTCTGCCCTGCCGAACATCCCGGCTGAGTTCACCAATGACCTGTCGTTCCAGCGCGGCGTGGTCGGCATGGCACGCTCCAACGATCCCGACAGCGCCAACAGCCAGTTCTTCATCATGTTCGCGCCGGGTGAGTTTCTGGATGGCCAATACACCATCGTCGGCAACGTCGTGTCGGGGATGGAGGTCGTTGACACCATCCAGCGGGGCGAGCCGCCCTCAACCCCGGACGTGATGACCAAGGTCACCGTCCAGCCTTGACGAAAGACGAAGGGGGCCAACCGGCCCCCTTCTTTTTGGTCGCGCGCCTCGCAGGTTCAGCCCAGGACTATCAGAGCGTGCCGCTTTTTGCCGGCGGTCAGCTTCATCGGCTCGTTCAGATGGCTTGCGCCATAGCGCAGGCTGACATCGGTCACGATATCGTCGTTCACCTTGGCCCCGCCTTCCTGGATCAGCCGCTTGGCATCCTTGCCGCTGGCCGCCAGCCCCGCCCGCACGAAAAGCTGCACGATCCCCACGCCATCGGCCAATTCGCCGGGTTCCAGCGTCACGGTTGGCAGATCGTCGCCAATCCCGCCCTTTTCGAACACTTCCCGCGCAGTGGCCTCAGCTGCCGCTGCCGCCTCGGCCCCGTGCAGCAACCCTGTCGCAAGGTTTGCCAACAGCACCTTCGCCTCATTGATCTCTGACCCGCCAAGGGCGGCAAGCCGGTCACACTCCTCCACCGGAAGCTCGGTGAAGATCTTCAGGAACCGGCCCACATCGGCGTCTGTCGTGTTGCGCCAGAACTGCCAGAATTCATACGGGCTCAGCATGTCGCCGTTCAGCCAGACTGCTCCGCTGGCCGATTTCCCCATCTTCCGCCCGTCGCTGGTAGTCAGCAATGGCGTCGTCAGGCCGTAGATTTCCTGATCGATCACCCGGCGCGTCAGGTCGATCCCGTTGATGATATTGCCCCACTGGTCACTGCCGCCCATCTGCAAGATGCAGCCATAGCGCCGGTTGATCTCAAGGAAATCATAGGCCTGCAGGATCATGTAGTTGAATTCGAGGAAGGACAGCGATTGTTCCCGGTCCAGCCGCGACTTGACGGACTCAAAACTCAGCATCCGGTTGACGCTGAAATGCCGCCCGATGTCGCGCAGGAAATCGAGGTAATTCAACCCGTCCAGCCATTCGGCATTGTTCAGCATGATGGCGTCGGTCGCACCCTCGCCATAGGACAGGTAGCGCGCAAAGACCTGTTTCAGCCCGCTGATATTCGCGTCAATGGCCTGCGGGGTCAGCAACGGCCGCTCCTCCGCCCGGAACGACGGATCACCGACCTTGGTCGTGCCACCACCCATCAGCGTGATCGGTTTGCCCCCGGTCTTTTGCAGCCAGCGCAGCACCATGATGTTCATCAGGTGGCCGACATGCAGGCTGGGCGCGGTTGCGTCATAGCCGATGTAGGCTGGCACCACATTCTTCACCAATGCCTCGTCAAGCGCCTGATAATCCGTACAATCGGCAACAAAGCCGCGCTCGAACATCACGCGCATGAAGTCAGATTTCGGATGGTAGTTCATGGCGACCTCGGTCTAGGATGCGGGCGGTATAGCTATCCACGGGGCACAAGGGAAGATGCGGAAGGCCATGGCCAAAGATGGTCCGATCTGGGCGCTTGGCGCGATGTCCGGCACCTCGCTTGACGGGGTCGACGCGGCGATGGTCCAGACGGATGGCGTAACGATCAGCAGTTTCGGCCCCTCGGCCTTTCGACCCTATACCGGGGATGAGCAGGAAACACTGCGCGCAGCCCTTGGCCAATGGCCGGGTGACCCTGATGTTGCAGCCGCCGCCGAGGTGGTGGAAAACGCCCATGTTGAGGTGCTGTCCCGTTTCACGGGCGCGGAAATTCTGGGCTTTCATGGCCAGACCCTTGCCCACGCCCCGGCAGAACGTGGCACCCACCAATGTGGCAGCGGCGCGGTTCTGGCGCAGGTGCTTGACCTGCCCACGGTGTGGGATTTCCGGTCGGCCGATGTGACGATGGGCGGGCAGGGCGCGCCCTTGGCCCCGTTCTACCACTTTGCGTTGGCCCGCCATATCGGCGCTGCCGAACCCTTGGCCTTTCTCAATCTGGGGGGGGTCGGCAATCTTACCTGGGTCAACCCGCAAGCCCATGGTCCTGAAGCCCCCGGTGCCCTCTTTGCCTTTGACACCGGGCCGGCCAACGCGCCGCTCAATGACTTGATGCGCGCCCGCCTTGGCCTTGCCCATGATGCTGGCGGGGCGCTTGCCGCCACAGGCACGGTGGATGAGGATTTCGTAACCTCGGTCATGACTGACCCCTGGTTCGACATCGCCCCGCCCAAGTCACTGGACCGCAACGATTTCGCCGGGCTCCTCGATCATCTTGACCTGATGACCGACGCCGACGCCGCCGCGACCCTGACCGCCATCGCCGCCGCCGCTGTGGCCGCGGGGCAGATCCACTTCCCCACGCCCGTCTCGCGTATCCTTGTCACTGGCGGCGGGCGGCATAACCCCACGCTCATGGCCGAACTGCGCCGTCGCATCCCGTCAACCATTGACCCGGTTGAGGCGGTCGGCCTCGATGGCGACATGCTGGAAGCGCAGGCCTTCGCCTTTCTTGCCGTCCGCGTGCTGCGCAAGATGGCAACCTCGGCCCCTGGCACTACGGGCACACCGGCGCTTGTGGGCGGCGGCCAGATCAGCCGGCCCGACGCTTAGGTCCTGAACAGTTAATTCCTGGTCCGGAACTGGGCCGAGACCAGCGGCACCGAATAGACCACCAGCGCCGCCCAGATCAGCGCAAAAGCGGCCAGTTTCACCCCGCTGAACGGCTCGTCAAAGACGAAAACGGCGGTCAGGAAAATCATCGTTGGCGCGATGTATTGCATGATTGCGATGGTCGACAGCCGCAACCTCTTGGCGCCATTGGCATAAATCATCAACGGTCCCGCCGTGACGATCCCGCAGCCGATCAGCATCGCATCGTCCCACGCCACCCCTTGCAGGAAATGCCCAGCCCCCGCGCCCCAAAGCCAAAGCATGTAGCCAAGCGCAAGGGGCAACAGGATCAGCACCTCCAGCGCAAAGCCCTGATTGGGGCCGATCGGCAGCCATTTCTTCAAGAACGCATAGAACCCCCAGCTCACCGTCAGCGCCAGCGCCACCACCGGCAAACGCCCCGCGTCCCAGGTCAGGACCGCCACCGCCACCACGGCGATGCCAATCGCAACCGCTTGCCAACGCCCGATCTTCTCGCGCAGCAGGGCCGCGCCAAGGAAGATCGAAAAGAGTGGGTTGATATAGTAACCAAGGGCTGCGTCCAGCGCATGGCCCGACCCGATGGCCCAGACGTAAATCCCCCAGTTCACGCTGATCAGCGCGGCCGTGACCGCCCCCATCGCCAGCATCCGGGGCGACCGGAACGCCGCGCTCAAATCACCCGTCCGCCCAAGGACCCATAGCACGGCAAGCGCCACCGGCACCGACCAGACCACCCGATGCGCGATCACCTCGGCCGGCGGGATATGCGAAAGCGCCTTCATGTAAAGCGGCAGGAACCCCCACATGAGGTAGGCCGTCAGCGCAAAGAGAAACCCTGACAGGCTGTCTTCGTTCGGGGTGGAAACCGGGGGCAGGGCAGGGGTGTCGCTCATCCCCTTCCCCTAGCGAAACTGCCAAACCCCCACCACGCCAATCTTGTGCCCCGCACAATACCAGCCCAACACTTCCGCGTTTGCTCCGTTACCAAATGCTCCAGCCCCGGGCTTCCGCAGTTTGCCGATATCAGCACGGTGGTCGGTCAGATTCTGGGCAAGTCCCATCCCGGTGGCGCAAGTTCGAACCCTTCGAACCTGAATCCGGGCGACACGGTGCAACTGACCAAAGACCATTCCCCGACAGATCGCGCCGCCTGCCACCATCCGGCTGGCACGACCTGCTGCACCACCTCAATCCCCAGGACATCCGGCCCCAGACGACGCTCTTGCGCCCGGTCCAGCCCAATTGCCAGTACCAGGGGCGCCCCCGCATGCCATAACCAGATCTCGTCGGCATCGACCCGGTGCCAATGGCTTCGCTCGCCCGCGCGCAGCAGAAACAGGATCGCCGTGCCGGTCGGCCTGCCGTTGATCTCTGGCCCGGCCCAGGTCTGCCGGTACCAGCCCCCTTCGGGATGGGGCAAGAGTTCCAGTTTGCGAATGATATCCTCGGCGCTCATCCTTCCCTCCATTCCCCCGGTGCCATGCCGTCCAGCGTCCAGTCCCCCACCCGCCAGCGGATCAGCCGCAGGCAGGGCAACCCGACCGCCGCACACATGCGCCGCACCTGCCGGTTCCGTCCCTCGCGCAGCGTGATCTCGATCCACCCATCCGGCACCGTCTGCCGAACCCGGATCGGCGGCACCCGAGGCCAAAGCCACTCCGACGCTGCCACTGCCCGCGCCTTGGCGGGCAAGGTGGGGCCGTCCTTCAGCACCACCCCACCCGAAAGCCGGGCAAGTGCGGCGTCGCTGACAACCCCCTCGACCTGCGCCAGATAAACCTTCTCCAGCTTGTGCCGAGGGTCAGCAATCTGCGCCTGCAATCGCCCGTCATCGGTCAGGACGACAAGCCCCTCGCTGTCGCGGTCCAAACGCCCCGCCGGATAAACGCCCTTTACCGGAACGAAATCTGCCAGAGTCTGCCGCCCCTCACCATCGGTGAACTGGCACAAGACGTCATAGGGCTTGTTCAGCAGGATCAGCATGCCCCTTGCTGCCACGTTCCCGCGGAAAAGCAAACGGGCGCCCAAAGGCGCCCGCCGATTTCTTCCAAGAAATCGGTCCGGAGTTTTCAAAAACTCCGGGTCCCGACCTTAGCCGCGCAGCACCGACCGCCCGGCGTATTCGGCCGTCTCGCCCAGCATTTCCTCGATCCGGATCAGCTGGTTGTATTTGGCCAGCCGGTCCGACCGCGACAGGGATCCGGTCTTGATCTGCCCGCAGTTCGTGGCCACGGCAAGGTCGGCAATCGTGTAATCCTCGGTCTCGCCGGACCGGTGGCTCATCACGTTCGTGTACCGCGCGCGGTGGGCCATATCGACGGCCTGCAGTGTCTCGGTCAGGGTGCCGATCTGATTGACCTTCACCAGCATCGAATTCGCGCAACCGGTCTTTATCCCTTCGGCCAACCGCTTGGGATTGGTGACGAAAAGATCATCGCCCACCAGCTGGATCTTCGACCCCAGCTTGTCCGTCAGCAGCTTCCAGCCCGCCCAGTCATCCTCGGAACAGCCGTCCTCAATGCTGATGATCGGGTAATCCGCCGCAAGACCCGCCAGGAACTCCACGTTCTCCTCGACCGAAAGCGATTTGCCCTCGCCCTTCATCTCATATTTGCCGCCCTTGAAGTATTCGGTGGCCGCGCAATCCAGCGCAAGATAGATATCCTCACCCGGGCGATACCCCGCTTTTTCGATGGATTTCAGAATGAAATCAAGCGCGTCTCGGGCAGAGTTAAGGTTGGGTGCAAAGCCGCCCTCGTCACCGACATTGGTGTTGTGACCCGCCGCTGAAAGCTCCTTCTTCAGCGTGTGGAACACTTCCGACCCCATCCGCACGGCCTCGCGGATATCGGATGCCCCCACCGGCATGATCATGAATTCCTGAATGTCGATCGGGTTGTCGGCATGTTCGCCGCCGTTGATGATGTTCATCATCGGAACCGGCAGGATCCGTGCCGAGGTCCCGCCGATGTAGCGGTACAACGGCTGCGCCGTGAACTCCGCCGCCGCCTTTGCCACTGCCAGCGACACCCCAAGGATCGCATTCGCCCCAAGGCGCGACTTGTTCGGTGTGCCGTCCATCTCGATCATGGTGCGGTCGATGCCGACCTGTTCGGTCGCATCAAACCCCACCAACTCTTCGGCCAGCTCACCGTTCACGGCTGCCACGGCCTCTAGCACGCCCTTGCCCTTGTAGCGCGCCTTGTCGCCATCGCGGCGCTCATTCGCCTCATGTGCGCCGGTCGATGCGCCTGACGGCACCGCCGCCCGGCCCATGCTGCCGTCTTCCAGGGTGACGTCTACCTCAACGGTCGGGTTGCCCCGGCTGTCCAGAATTTCGCGGGCGTGAATGTCGATGATCGTGCTCATGGGTGGTTCCCTTTGGCCGAAGGATGCTCTCAGCCGCCCGTTTACCCCGGTGCAGGTCCCGGGGGAAGCCAGTTTAACCGCCACGCCTTGCCCTTCGCCGTTCGCCCATGCCAGAAAGCCCCCAAGGCAGGGGGAACCACATGCACCGCAAGGACCGGCTTGACGCCTTCGGAGGGTCCGTCCTGCTGGGCGTCACCCTGCTGCTGTCGTTCAACCAGATCATCGTGAAGCTGGTGAACGAAGGCCTGCAACCGGTGTTCTTCGCGGGCCTGCGCTCGGCGCTTGCGGTTGGGTTTGTCTGGGCCTGGCTGGCTTACAAAGGCCGCCCGCCGCGCCTTACCCGTGCCACGCTTGGCCCCGGCCTGCTGATGGGCGCCGTCTTCGCGGCCGAGTTTCTGTGCCTTTTCCTGGCCCTCGACCTGACAAGCGTGGGGCGGGCCTCGGTCATCATGTATTCGATGCCGGTCTGGTTTGCGATCATGGCGCATTTTGGCTTGAATGAGCCGATCAGCCGCCAAAAGGCCGCCGGGCTGTCGCTGGCCTTTGCCGGCTGTGCCTGGGCGATCTTCAGCCGCCCCGATACCGGTGAGGCAAGCCTTGCCGGGGATCTTCTGGCCCTTGGCGCAGCCCTTGGCTGGGCCGGGACTGCCTTTGTCGCCCGCCGCCCGGTGATGCGGGCCGAGGGGCCGGAGATGCAGCTTTTCTGGATGGTGCTGGTGTCGGCGCCGCTGCTGTTGCTTGCAGCGCCATTGTTCGGGCCGCTGATCCGTGACCTGCAACCCCTGCATCTGGTCGGACTGGTCTTTCAATCGTCGGTCGTGGTGGCGGGTGGTTTCATCGCCTGGCTTTGGCTTATGTCGGTGTATCCGTCGGCCACGGTCGCCTCGTTTTCCTTCCTGACGCCGATTTTCGCGATCTGCCTTGGTGCCCTGATTTTTGGCGAAACCGTCACCTGGCCGATTCTCGGCGCAGCGGCGCTGGTGGCTGCGGGGATCGTGCTGATCAATCGGCCTGCTGCCCCGCGCGCCTGAGCCTTCCACTGATCGGGCCTAAGGGAATCGGCACTGGCGGCGCTGACCCGTTCAGGTGGTTTGGCAGGCCCGCCCGGCAAACGCGCCGGAAGCCTTGCAAATCCGCCTCTCTTCACAAGTTGCGCGAAGTCTGTCCCCAGGACTGTCCACACGCTGGCCGCGATGAGACCCCAAAGCCGCCTCTGGGGGCCTGCTGTGTTCTGCAAATCGTCAAGCCGGTAAATTTGCATGGATGCGAAATTTTCCCGTTGATCGGAGGGCGAGATTACGACAGTTTGATAACGCGGCAGGGCACACCACTAAATCTAGTGCCGCAGTGAACAGGCAGGACGCTCCAGACAAAGTGCATCCCAATCGGATGCGACCCTCTCGCCGGGCGACTGGCGGGGCTGGATTGTGTTTGCCCGCCGCTGCGGTCGGATCAGGCGGGCCCCGCCTTCAAGTTCAATTTATCGGCCAGTGTGGCCGCAAAAACCGGAGTTCAGGGGCATGAAGATCGAGCGGAAGTTCACCACCGAAGCCACCGGCGCCTATGGGGCGCTGGCCTTCACCACCACGGTTTCCGAAATTCGCAACCCCGACGGCACGGTGGTCTTCCGCAACGACGCGGTTGAGGTCCCCGAGGGCTGGAGCCAGGTCGCCTCAGACGTGCTCGCCCAGAAGTATTTCCGCAAGGCCGGCCTTCCCGGCGCCCTGAAGCGCGTCAAGGAAAAGGGCGTGCCCGAATTCCTGTGGCGTTCGGTTCCTGATGAAGAGGCGCTGGCCAAGCTGCCTGCCGATGCGCGCAACGTGGGCGAAACCAGCGCCAAGCAGGTCTTCGACCGCCTTGCGGGGGCCTGGACCTATTGGGGCTGGAAGGGCGGCTACTTCACCACCGAAGCCGACGCCTCGGCCTATTATGACGAGATGCGCTTCATGCTGGCCCGCCAGATGGCCGCCCCGAACAGCCCGCAGTGGTTCAACACCGGCCTGCACTGGGCCTACGGCATCGACGGCCCTTCGCAGGGCCACTTCTACGTCGACCACAAGACCGGCGTGCTGACGAAATCGACCAGCGCCTACGAACACCCTCAGCCCCACGCCTGCTTCATCCAGTCGGTCAAGGATGACCTGGTGGGCGACGGCGG
>JBBQVR010000028.1:0-28636 GCA_038211355.1 Rhodobacterales bacterium
ACGATCGCGGTCTATGACCTCGGCGGCGGTACCTTCGACATCACCATCCTGGAAATCGACGACGGGTTGTTCGAAGTGAAATCGACCAACGGGGACACGTTCCTCGGCGGTGAAGACTTCGACATGCGGATCGTGAATTTCCTCGCCGACGAGTTCAAGAAGGAACACGGTGTCGACCTGACGCTGGACAAGATGGCTCTGCAGCGCCTGAAAGAGGCGGCTGAAAAGGCCAAGATCGAACTGTCGTCCTCCTCCTCGACCGAGATCAACCAGCCGTTCATCTCGATGGACAAGAACACCGGGCAGCCGCTGCACTTGGTGGTCAAGCTGACCCGCGCCAAGCTCGAAAGCCTGGTCGATGATCTGATCAAGAAGTCGATGAAACCCTGCGCCGCCGCGCTGAAAGATGCTGGCGTCACCGTGGGTGACATTGACGAAGTTGTTCTTGTCGGCGGCATGACCCGTATGCCCCGCGTGATCGAGGAAGTGACCAAGTTCTTCGGCAAGGAACCCCACAAGGGCGTGAACCCGGACGAAGTTGTGGCCGCTGGTGCTGCCATTCAAGCCGGCGTGCTGCAAGGCGACGTCAAGGACGTGGTCCTGCTCGACGTGACCCCGCTGTCGCTGGGCATCGAAACCTTGGGCGGCGTCTTCACCCGCCTGATCGACCGCAACACCACGATCCCGACCAAGAAGAGCCAGATCTTCTCGACCGCCGAGGACAACCAGAACGCCGTGACGATCCGGGTGTTCCAGGGCGAGCGTGAAATGGCGGCCGACAACAAGATGCTTGGCCAGTTCAACCTGGAAAACATCCCGCCCGCTCCGCGTGGCGTGCCCCAGATCGAGGTGACCTTCGACATCGACGCCAACGGCATCGTGTCGGTGAAAGCCAAGGACAAGGGCACCAACAAGGAACAGGCGATCACGATCCAGGCTTCGGGCGGCTTGTCCGATGACGAGATCGAAAAGATGGTCCGCGACGCCGAGGCGAACGCCGAGGCTGACAAGGAACGGCGTGAGCTGGTGGAGACACGGAACCAGGGCGAATCGCTCCTGCACTCGACCCGCAAATCCCTCACCGATCATGGCGACAAGGTTGACCCCTCCACGGTTGAGTCGATTGAGCTGGCGATGCAGCCCTTGGAAGAGGCGCTGAAAGGCGAAGATGCCGGCAAGATCCGTAGCGGTATCCAGAACCTGACCGAAGCCGCAATGCGGTTGGGCGAGGCGATCTACAAGTCCAGCCAGACCGAAGGCGGCAGCGGTGACGAAGAACCGCGCCCGGTGGATGACGATGACATCGTCGACGCCGACTTTGAAGATCTGGGCAACAGCAAGCGGAAGTAACGCCGCGTGAATCGGAAGAGGGGGCGGTCTGGCAACGGACCGCCCTCCTCCGGTTCAGTTTGGGGGTTTTGCCGTGGCAAAGCGCGATTATTACGAAGTCCTTGGCAGCCAAAAGGGCGCTTCTGCGGAAGAGCTGAAGAAAGCCTATCGGCAGAAGGCGAAGGAATTGCACCCCGACCGCAATTCGGACAACCCGCAGGCCGAATCCCAGTTCAAGGAAGTGAACGAGGCGTATGAGGTTCTGAAGGACGAACAGAAAAAGGCGGCCTATGACCGCTTTGGCCACCAGGCGTTTGAGGGGGGCATGGGCGGCGGCCCGCGCCCCGGTCAGGGTTACGGCCAGCAGGGCGATTTCGCATCCGCCTTTTCCGACGTGTTCGAAGACCTGTTCGGTGATTTCATGGGTGGTCGCGGTGGGGGAGGCGGCGGTGGCCGCAGCCGGGCCCAGCGCGGATCAGACCTGCGCTATAACCTGCGGATCAGCCTGGAAGAGGCGTTCGGCGGCATCCAGAAGACGATCTCGGTGCCAACCTCGGTCACCTGCGACATCTGCAGCGGCTCGGGCGCCGAGGGTGGTGCGGAACCGGTCGGCTGCCCCACCTGTGGCGGCATGGGCAAGGTCCGGGCGCAGCAGGGTTTTTTCACGGTTGAGCGTACCTGCCCCACCTGCAACGGCATGGGCCAGATCATCAAGAACCCGTGCAAGAATTGCGGTGGCCATGGCCGGGTGCAAAAGGAACGCACGCTGTCGGTCAACATACCCCAAGGTGTGGAAACCGGCACCCGCATCCGCCTTGCCGGTGAGGGTGAGGCAGGCCTGCGCGGCGGCCCGCAGGGGGATTTGTACATCTTCATCGAGGTGAAGGATCACGCGATCTTCCAGCGCGACGGGGTGCATCTTTTCTGCCGCGTACCAGTCTCGATGCCCACCGCCGCGCTTGGGGGTGAGGTTGAGGTTCCCACGATTGACGGAGGCAAGGCGCGCGTAAAGGTGCCCGCCGGGGCCCAGACCGGCAAGCAGATGCGGCTGCGGATGAAGGGCATGCCCGCCCTGCGCAGCAACAGCACCGGCGATATGGTGATTGAGCTGGCGGTCGAAACCCCGGTCAACCTGACCAGCCGCCAGCGTGAGTTGCTGCGCGAGTTTGAGGATCTGTCAGAAGAGAACAACCCCGAGTCATCGTCATTCTTTTCCAAGGTCAAGGGCTTCTGGGACGGGATGAAGGGCTAAGGACTGCGCCTT
The DNA here is from genome assembly GCA_038211355.1 of Rhodobacterales bacterium. Taxonomy (GTDB): domain Bacteria; phylum Pseudomonadota; class Alphaproteobacteria; order Rhodobacterales; family Rhodobacteraceae; genus Tabrizicola. The sequence goes on from JBBQVR010000028.1 coordinate 2,594, forward strand.
TCAGGCCCTGGGCTTGGCGGTGTTAACGGTTTTTCAACCATGTCCCGACAGGATCGGGGCATGGGACAGTCCTTTGAAGAACCCTTTCTGCCGCTGATCCCGCCTTCGGGCGATGCGGATGAGGCTGCGCCCGTCGCGCTGACCGGACGGCTGCCATCCTACATCGCCGACCACCGCCAACGCCTGCGTGACCGGTTCACCCAAGCCGGCGGTCAGGCCCTGCCGGACTACGAACTGCTGGAACTGGTCTTGTTCCGCGCCATTCCCCGGCAGGATGTCAAACCGCTTGCCCGGTTGCTGCTGGATACGTTTGGCGATTTCAACCGGGTCATCACCGCTTCACCCGCGCGGTTGCAAATGGTGAAAGGGGCGGGCCCCGCCGTGGTGCTGGAGCTGAAACTGGTGGAAGCAGCCGCCCAGCGCATGGTGCGGGCGCGGGTGATCCAGAAGCCGCTTCTGTCCAGTTGGGATGCGCTTCTGGACTATTGCCACACCACAATGGCGCACCGCGAAACAGAACAGTTCCGCCTGTTGTTCCTCGACCGCAAGAATGTGCTGATCGCGGATGAAGAGCAGGCCAAAGGCACGGTGGACCATGTGCCCGTCTACCCGCGTGAGGTGGTGAAACGCGCGTTGGAACTGAACGCCAGCGCGTTGATTTTGGTGCATAATCACCCTTCGGGCGACCCCACCCCGTCTGACGCCGACCTGTCGATGACCCGTCAGGTGCAGGACGCCTGCAGCGCCCTTGGGCTTGTGCTGCATGACCACCTGATCATCGGCAAATCGCGTGAGCTTAGCTTTCGCGCCCAGGGCTACTTGTAGACAGGCACTAAAGCGGGTCAACCTCAGCCGCGGGGCCGGTGAAATCCGGCACCAGCCACAGCTCTACCCGGCGGTTCAGGTCCCGCCCGATGGCGGTTTCGTCGCAAGCCATCGGCAGCGCCTCACCAAAGCCATCGACGGCAGGCAGGGCCTCGGGGGCAAGGTCGGGGGCGATGACCGCCAGCTCTTGCGCCACCCGTGCGGCGCGCTCCAAAGACAGCGCCAGATTGGCCTCAGCCGCGCCAGACCCGTCGGAAAATCCGGCCAGCACCATGCGTTCGTTGCGGAACTGACCCGCGGCAATCAGCTGGGCAAGGTCAGCCAGATTGTCACGCGACTGGGCGTCGAGGGTGGAAGACCCATCCTCAAACCGGAAGGTCAGCGACAGCCGGTCTGCCCCATCCATCAGCCCGACAAGACGTTTGAGGTCAGCCAGCGTGACATCATCGCCCGCGCCCTGAATCGCGTTGATCAGGCGCAACCCATCGGCGGTCATTGGCTGGCGGGTGGCGGAGCGGTCGATATAGCCGTTGGCCGCGATCACGGTCTGGGCGGCAGGGGTGCGCAGGAAATCAAGGAATTCCCTCGTCATCAGGGGCAGACGGCGCGGCGCGGCCAACAGGACAACCGGCAGCGCAAGGGGGTAATCCTCGGCCTTCACAGCCAGGGGCGTCGGCAGAAGCGGGAACCCGCAGCTGTCGGTCAGGGGAATACGCCGGGCCGGGGGAATGAAGGACCGGCCCGTGATGGCAATGGCCCATGGGTCCAGCGCCACGGCCTTGGCAAGGGCCCGCTGGTCGTCATGCAGAACCGCTGCAGCAAGCGGCGTGCCCAGCCGGGCCGCCAGCGCGCGCTGCATGTCCACCTCTGGCCGCAGGGCGTGCAGGACGATGGGCATATCAGGGCCACCGATGGCAGACCAGTTCGTCACCTCACCCGCCAGAACCTTGGCAAGGTTCAGGGTCGAAATCTCGGGCGTGGGGTTGTCGGGCGCGACGATGGCCACCAGCGCATCCATGGCAACGCTGTGGGTTCCAAAGCCCGGTTCCGCCTGAAACCCCAGCTTGAGGTCAGCGCTGCCGTCTTGCAGCGCCACAGTGGCGGCATCCGGGGGCACTGGGTCAAAGCTGATCTCGGCCAGGTCCTTACCGCTTGCTGGGTCAAGGATCGTTGCACTGAAGCCGTCGCCCTGCCCCGGCTGATACACCAGCCCGCGTTGGGCGGCAAAGGCCTGGAACAGCGCCGGCAGCATGGCAAAGCCGGGATCCCCCGCCCCGACCAGACGGATCACGGCTTTCGGAGCCTCAAGATCCGGGCAAGCGGGGCCTTCACAGATCACGCCCTGACCATCGACGGTCAGCAGGCCGTAGGACGTCTCGATCCGGTAAAAGGCACCGTCATACCCCTGCAGCGATCCGGTCAGCACGATGCCACCCTCGCGCGCAACAAGGGTCACGTCCTGCGCGATGGCTGGATTGCACCACATCAAGGCGGCAAGACTTGCCGCCACCGCCGCCTTCACCCGCATTCCCGGCCCTTATCTTGGAGCGGCGAGTGTCAGGTCCCGGAGAAGATTCTTCAACACCAGAATGTCACCTGACGTGCCACAAAGCGGCACGGCAACCGGCAGCTTGGTCAGCGTGACCCTGCCTCCGCGCGCCAGCAGGGTTTCCACCGGCAGGGTGCGGCCGCAGGTGTCAGGGGTGATCTTGACCTCAACCGTCAGGTTGGCGGCCATGTCGGCGGCAGGATAGCTGTAGACTTGCGCCAGCATGGGCTGCGCCACGGTTCCCAGACCCAAGGGCTGTATGCTGCGGCCCGAAATATCGGCCATGCGGCCATAGCTGCCGACATCGACCCGCCCATCCGCCTCGGCCCGCAGATCGAACTGTGCCGGGTAGCCCATCTGCACGGCAAAGCGGACGTGGTCTGTCATGTCAGGCACCGCAACCTTGGCCAGCGCGACCTGCGCACCTTCGAAATAGGCGGCAACCAAGGCGTCAGGCTGAAGCGCGGGAAGCTGCAAGTTCAACGCGCCGTCTGGGCTGATTTGCGCGGTAAAGGACAGGCCGGCATGGCGGATGACAATCCGTTCCCCCCGGTTGCAGGGGGCGTTCAGCGTCAGGTCAATCATGCCTAAGGGTGCAGCGGCAAGGTCCAGTCGTGGAACGCAACCGGCTGCGGTGGGATCATCGATCGTGGCGGCAACCGGCGTAATGCCCCGCAGACCGGGCAGCACATCGGCCATAGCCAGTGCGGTGGTGTCAGCGGCAACCGCGCCAAGCTTGGCACCCTGCGCTGGCGTGCGCAGCGTTTCGGCAACTTGACCGGCCGCAAACGCGACGCCAAGGACCGCAACAACACGCATTGCCCGCTTCCGAAGGTTCATCTACCCCACCCAACACTCGAATCACAATTCCGAGTGTTAACGGCAAAACCGGGCAACGCGGTGGCAACTTCAGGAAATGACTCGCATTTCCGCCACGAATTTGACACAGATCGAACCGTTCGGCGGGTGTAGGACGGCCATGAATGTGGCCGCCCCAGCCCGATAAGCCCCAGCCCGGTAAGCCTTAGACCAGCTTACCGTGGCAATGCTTGAACTTTTCGCCCGAACCGCAGGGGCACAGGTCGTTGCGACCGGGATTTCCCCAGGTGGCGGGGTCCGCCTCATCAAACCCGGCAAGTGCGGGCGTGCGTTCGACAGCAGGCAGCGGCGTCGCCTCAGGTGCTGCGACGGGCGCCGCCGCCGGCTGCTGCGCGGCGATCATCTGCCGCATCATGGCATCCTGCTCTTCCTTGGTGACCGGACGGATCCGGGCAAGTTGCTGGGTCACCTGTTCGCGAAGCGAGTTCAGCAGGGTTTCGAAAAGCTGGAACGCCTCGGTCTTGTATTCGTTCAGCGGATCACGCTGCGCATAGCCACGGAAGTTGACGACCGACCGAAGATGTTCAAGCCGCAGAAGATGTTCGCGCCACTTGCCGTCGATGGCCTGCAACAGGACCTGCTTTTCAATGGTGTCCATCGCCGAGGCGCCAAAGGCTGCGGCCTTTTCGGCCATCATCTTGTCGGACGCTTCAACGATCCGCTCCATCACGATGCTCTGATCCACGCCTTCTTCAGCGACCCAGTCGGTGATGGGCAGATCAAGGCCCAGCATGTCGCGGCAGGCCATGGCCAGACCATCTGCATCCCATTTGTCGGGATAGCTTTTGGGCGGCATGTTCAGATCAACCAGATCCTCCACCAGCTGGTGGCGCATGTCGGTAGCAACCTCTGACACGCGGTCAGCGCGCATGATCTCCATGCGCTGGCTGAAGATCGCCTTGCGCTGGTCGTTCATCACGTCGTCGAACTTGAGAAGCTGCTTGCGGATGTCGAAGTTGCGGCCTTCGACCTTGGCTTGCGCCTTTTCCAGGCTTTTGTTGACCCACGGGTGAACAATCGCCTCACCTTCGACCATGCCAAGCGTGGTCAGGATCTTGTCCAGCCGCTCTGACCCAAAGATGCGCATCAGGTCATCTTCCAGCGACAGGAAGAAGGCGGAACGTCCAGGGTCACCCTGACGGCCCGACCGGCCACGCAGCTGGTTGTCGATCCGGCGAGATTCGTGGCGTTCGGTCGCAAGGACGAACAGGCCGCCTGCGGCCTTGACCGCCTCTTCCTCGCCCAGATGTTCCGCCTCGATCCGGGCGCGGATTGCGACGTGATCACCTTCAGGGTCGGCCGCGATGGCCTCCATGATCTTGAATTCGACGTTGCCGCCCAGTTTGATGTCGGTGCCGCGACCGGCCATGTTGGTGGCGATGGTGACCGCGCCAAGCTTGCCGGCATCAGCCACGATCTTGGCTTCCTGTTCATGCTGGCGGGCGTTCAGCACGTTGTGCGTGATGTCAGCACCTTTAAGCAGGGTCGAAAGCTGTTCAGACTTTTCGATCGACGTGGTGCCGACAAGGATCGGCTGACCCTTGGCATGCGCCTCTTGAATCGATTTCAGGATGCCGTCGTATTTTTCGCGCGCCGTGCGGTAAACTTGGTCATGTTCGTCAATCCGCTGGACCGGGCGGTTCGTCGGAACCTCAACCACGCCCAGACCGTAGATTTCCCTGAACTCCTCCGCCTCGGTCGAGGCGGTGCCGGTCATGCCGCCCAGCTTTTCATAAAGCCGGAAGTAGTTCTGGAAGGTGACACTGGCGTAAGTCACGTTCTCAGGCTTGATCTGCACGCCTTCCTTGGCCTCGATCGCCTGATGCAGGCCATCCGACAAGCGGCGGCCCTTCATCATGCGGCCGGTGAATTCGTCAACCAGCATCACCTCGCCGTTCATGACGACGTATTGCTGGTCCTTGACGAACAGCTTGTGCGCCCGCAGCGCCTGGTTGACGTGGTGGACGATGCTGGTGCTTTCGGTGGCATACAGGCTTTGGCCTTCGGGCAGGATGCCGGCCTTGGTCAGGATATCCTCAATCGCCTCATTCCCTTCTTCGGTGAAGGTCACGTTGCGGGCTTTTTCGTCCAGCTTGTAATGCTCTGGCAGCAGCTGCGGCATCACCGCATCCACCGCCTGATACAGCGTGCTGCGGTCCTGGCTGGGGCCCGAGATGATAAGTGGCGTGCGCGCCTCATCAATCAGGATGCTGTCAACTTCATCGACGATGGCGAAGAAGTGGCCACGCTGGGCCATATCCTCGATGGCCGAGGCCATGTTGTCGCGCAGGTAGTCGAACCCAAGCTCATTGTTGGTGGCATAGGTGATGTCGGCGGCATAAGCGGCACGCTTTTCTGCGTCAGGCTGCTGGGAATAGACCACGCCGGTGGTCAGGCCCAACTGGGAATAGACCTTGCCCATCCAGTCGCTGTCGCGCTTGGCCAGATAGTCGTTCACCGTGACGACATGCACGCCCTTGCCGGTCAGTGCGTTCAGATAGGCGGCGAAGGTGGCGACAAGGGTCTTGCCCTCGCCCGTCTTCATTTCGCTGATGTTGCCCTGATGCAGGAAAATCCCGCCCTTCAGCTGCACATCAAAGGCCCACAGGCCAAGGGCGCGCTTTGCCGCCTCACGGCAGTTGGCAAACGCCTCGGGCAACACGGCCTCAAGGCTTTCGCCACCCTCTTGGACGCGCTTTTGCAGATCGCGGGTGCGGGCGATGATTTCATCGTCCGTCAGTTTCTGGAACTCAGGCTCCAGCGCGTTGATTTGCGCTACCAGCGGACGGACGGACTTCACTTTGCGGTCGTTCGGGCTGCCGAACACCTTCCGCGATAGTGCACCAATTCCCAGCATGTTTTCTCCGTGGGGCTGCGTTCCTGACAGCAACGTGTGGCTCTCGGACTTGCCCGCCCCCAACGCCTTCCATAGAAGAACCAAGAAGAAGGCCGGACGGCCCCGCCTTACGCGACTGTCGCGATGTAAGGGGTCGCCCGAGTATAGTCAACGTGGCACGCCCAGGCAGCCCGATCAGGAGACGGTGAAATGATGAAACAGTCGGGACTCTGGTCCACCCTGGCCCTGGTTGCCGCCCTTGCCACCCCCGTTTGGGCAGAGGGAGAGACCGCCGCCACCGTCATGGCCACCGTCAACGGCACGACCATCACCTTGGGTGAGATGATCGCCCTGCGCGAAAGCCTGCCGGAACAATACCAGTCCCTGCCCGATGACGTGCTGTTCAAGGGCATCCTTGACCAGCTGGTTCAACAGGAACTGCTGCGCCAGTCGGTCACCACCATGTCAACGCGCCACACCGCCACGCTTGAGAACGACCGCCGCGGCTATGTCTCGGGCGTCGCGATCGAAGATGTCGTCCTTAGCGCCGTCACGGATGAGGCCCTGCAAGCCGCCTATGAGACACGCTTCAAGGACGCTGTCGCCCAGACCGAATACAACGCCGCGCATATCCTGGTCGAAACGGTTGAGGCGGCTGAGGCCCTGAAAGCCGAACTTGCCGCCGGCGCCGATTTCGCCGAGCTGGCCAAAGCCAATTCCACCGATACCGGGTCAGGCGCAAATGGCGGTGATCTGGGGTGGTTCGGGCTTGGCGTGATGGTCAAACCGTTTGAGGATGCGGTTGTTGCCGCCAAGGTTGGTGAGGTTGCAGGCCCGATCCAGTCTGACTTTGGCCAGCACCTGATTCTGGTCAAGGAAACCCGCATTGTCGAAAATCCGCCGCTGGACCAGATTCGGGATGAACTTGCCGCCGAAATTGAAAACGCTGCCATCATGGCCCGCGTGGATGAATTGACCAAGGCCGCCACTGTCACCCGCGACGGTGAAGGCATCGATCCGACGATCCTCAAGAACTCTGCCCTGATCGACTGAATCCCAGACACATAGGGGGCCATGATGACCAAGACTGACTGGAAGGCCGAAGCCAAGGCGCTGAAAAAGAAGGTGCGCAAGCTGAAAGACAGCCTGACCACCGCCGCCGGCCCCATAGCCGAGGCGGTGGGCGACGCGGTAGGTGACGTGGTGGCTGCGGCGAAAAAGGCGCTCAAGCCAGTGTCGCCCCTTGCCCCCGCCAGCTTTCCCGCCCTGCCCGCGATCCGCGGCGTCGAATTCGCCGCGGTCGAGGCTGGGGTGCGCTACCAGAACCGCAAGGATGTGATGCTGGTCCGCCTTGCGCCCGGCACAGCCATGGCGGGGGTCTTTACCCGTTCAACCACCCGGTCGGCCTGCGTGCGCGATTGTCAGGCCAAGCTGGCGCTCAAGGCGGGAACCGCCGGGGCGGCGATCATCGTGAACTCTGGCAACTCCAACGCCTTTACCGGCAAGATCGGCGATCAGGCGGTGGCTGCGGTCACTGGTGCTGTGGCCGAGGCACTGGGCATCCCTGAGGCGCGGGTATTCTCCTCCTCAACCGGGGTGATTGGCGAGCCCCTGCCCTTCGACAAGATCACCGCCAAGGTCCCGGACCTTGTGGCCGCAATGCGCGAAGACGCCATCGAAATGGCCGCCCATGCGATGATGACGACCGACACCTTCCCGAAAGGCGCCGCCGCCACCGTGCAAGGCGACGGTGGGCTGATCCAAATCGCCGGCATCGCCAAGGGATCAGGCATGATCGCGCCGGATATGGCGACGATGCTTGTCTACATCTTCACTGATGCAAAGATTGCGCCCGCAACGCTGCAAAAGCTGCTGTCGCGCAACGTGGATGCCACCTTCAACTCTATCACCGTAGACAGCGACACCTCGACCTCTGACACGCTTTTGCTGGCCGCCACCGGCCAGTCCGACGCGGCCGAAGTGAAGGGCCCGGCGCTAAAGGCGTTTGAGGCCGCGCTGCATGGCGTGATGCGCGATCTGGCGCTGCAAGTGGTCCGTGACGGAGAAGGGGCCACCAAACTGGTTGAGGTGCGGGTCACCGGTGCCGTCAGCGACGCCGACGCCGCGAAGGCCGCCTTCGCCATCGCCAACTCGCCGTTGGTGAAAACCGCCATCGCAGGCCAGGACCCGAACTGGGGCCGCATCGTTGCTGCCATCGGCAAATCGGGCGCTGCAGCGGAACGCGACCTACTGTCGATCCGCTTTGGCGATATTCTGGTGGCCGAGAAAGGCTGGCGGAACCCGGACTACAAGGAAGACGACGGCGCAAGCTACATGCAGCAGCCCGAACTTCTGATCCACGTCGACCTCGGCCTTGGCCGCGCCAAGCGCAGCGTCTGGACTTGCGACCTCACCTCCCGCTACGTCGAGATCAACGCCGACTACCGTTCCTGATTTCATTCTGGCTCAAATATCCCCCCCGAATCTTGCGATAAGGGGGGGTCCGGGGGGTGTGACCCCCCCGGGGGCCCAACAAGGCGAACGCATGAAGATCATCCTCGTCTCTGCCGTCGCCCTGATCGACCCCGACGGCCGCGTCCTTCTGGCCCAGCGGCCTGAGGGCAAGTCCTTGGCGGGCCTGTGGGAATTTCCGGGCGGCAAGGTCGAACCGGGGGAAACCCCAGAGGCCGCCCTGATCCGTGAGCTGAAGGAAGAGCTGGACATCGACACCTGGTCCAGTTGCCTCGCGCCGCTGACCTTCGCCAGCCACAGCTACCCGGACTTTCACCTTCTGATGCCGCTTTTCGCCTGCCGCCGCTGGCAAGGCACCCCGCGTCCGACGGAAGGCCAGACCCTTGCCTGGGTCAAACCCAACGCCTTGCGCGATTATCCGATGCCCCCGGCGGACCTGCCCTTGATCCCGATTTTGCGCGACTGGCTGTGACCCTGACAAGCGCGTGATGCAGGATTGCCCGTCAGAGTTGCATGCGCCATAATTCAGACACGGAATAGGGTGGGGAATCACATGCTCAGGACGATCTCGATCGGCAGCAGTTTGCAGGTACAAGGCATCGCGGTTGGCACGGCCACGGATGGCAAGCTGATGGTTCAGGTTGGCGACAAGGTGTTTGTCGGCCAGCCTGTGCCGCGTCACACAATCGCCAATTCCTGACGCGCCATAAACACGGCCACCCAAGCACCATCGTCACAATGAAGAACGGGCGCCCCATGCTGGAGCGCCCGTTTTTCCTTGGCTCAGACCCGGGATCAGGCCAGCGTGCGCTGAACTTCTTCCCGCTCAAAGATCTCGATCACGTCGCCGGGTCGGATATCTTCGTAACGCTCAAAGGCCATGCCACATTCCTGACCGGACTGGACTTCCTTCACTTCGTCCTTGAAGCGCTTCAAGGTCTTCAGCGTGCCCTCGTGGATCACAACACTGTCGCGCAGCAGACGCACGCCGGCCGACCGGCGGGCAACGCCTTCGGTAACAAGACAGCCGGCAACCTGACCAACGCCCGTGACCTTGAAGACTTCCTTGATCGTCGCATAACCGATGAACGTCTCACGCACTTCGGCTTTCAACAGGCCCGAGGCAGCAGCTTTGATGTCATCCACCAGATCGTAGATGATCGAGTAATAGCGGATCTCGACCCCTTTCTGGTTGGCGGACTGACGCGCCGACGCATTGGCCCGCACGTTGAAGCCGATGATCGGGGCCTTGCTGGCTTCGGCCAGACCCACGTCGGTGTCGGTGATGGCACCGACGCCAGAATGAAGCACGCGGACGCGCACCTCATCATTGCCGATCTTTTCCATCGCCTGAACAATGGCCTCGGCAGAACCCTGCACGTCAGCCTTGATCAGGATTGGCAATTCGGCAACCGACTGGTCAGCCTTGGCCTTGGCCATCAACTGTTCCAGCGTGGTCGCGGCACCGGCTGCGGCGCGTTTGTCCTTGGCGGTCTTGATCCGGTAATCGGCGATCTCGCGCGCTTGCGCTTCGGTCTCGACCACGTTCAGCGTGTCACCGGCGGACGGCGTTCCCGACAGACCCAGCACTTCCACCGGAACGGAAGGCCCGGCTTCGGCAATCGTCTCGCCCTGATCGTTGATCAGCGCGCGGACCTTGCCCCACTGCTCGCCCACGACGAAGATGTCGCCTTTGCGCAGCGTGCCGTTCTGCACCAGCACGGTCGCGACCGGGCCACGGCCCACGTCCAGCTTGGCCTCGATCACGGCACCTGACGCCGACCGTTTCGGGTTGGCGCGCAGTTCCAGAAGTTCGGCCTGCAGGGCAATCGCTTCCAGCAGGTTATCAAGGCCCTGGCCGGTCTTGGCCGAAACCTCAACGTCCTGCACATCGCCGGACATGGCTTCGACCACGATTTCGTGCTGCAGCAGGTCCGTGCGAACCTTTTGCGGATCGGCGTCGTACTTGTCGATCTTGTTGATCGCCACGATCATCGGCACCTTGGCCGCTTTCGCGTGGGCAATCGCCTCAACCGTCTGGGGCATCACGGCGTCATCGGCCGCGACAACCAGGATCACGATATCCGTCACATGCGCCCCGCGTGAGCGCATGGAAGTGAAGGCCGCGTGGCCGGGCGTGTCAAGGAAGGTGATCTTGGCCCCGGCATCGGTCTGCACCTGATAGGCGCCGATATGCTGGGTGATCCCGCCCGCTTCGCCCGAGACGACGTTGGCCTTGCGGATCGCGTCCAGAAGGCTGGTCTTGCCGTGGTCGACGTGGCCCATGATCGTGACGATCGGCGGGCGTGGAATAAGGTTGTCGTCCGTGTCCTTGACCTGGTCGATGACCTGTTCCACGTCGGCATCCGACACGCGAATGGCCTTGTGACCGAATTCTTCGATCACCAGTTCGGCGGTATCGGCGTCGATGGCCTGGTTCATCGTGACCATCATGCCCATTTTCATCAGGCTCTTGACCACGTCAGCCGCGCGTTCGGCCATCCGGTTGGCCAGTTCGCTGACCACGATGGTTTCGGGCAGTTGCACATCGCGCACCTGCTTTTCGGCCTTCTGGCCCAAGCCCAGCGCTTTGGCGCGGGCCTTTTCCTGCTTGCGCTTCATCGCGGCAAGGCTGCGGGTGCGGCCACCCTCACCTGCCAGCGCGTCATTCAGCGTCAGTTTGCCAGTGCGGCGTGCGTCTTCGCCCGTGGTGCGCTTGGCGCCACGGTCACGTTCGGCGTCGCGTTCGCGTTCGGTCTTGCGCGGAGCAAGGCCGGGCTTGGCCGAGGCCGGGCCGCGCGGATCACCGCCGGGGGTTGACGGGTTGGCAGCAGGCTTGGCGGCAGATCCAGGCTCGGTCGCGGCAGGGGCGGGCGTGGCCGAGCGCGGGCGCGTGCCCAGAACATCGGCGCGGCGGGCTTCGGCAGCGGCCACACGGGCGGCAGCTTCGGCTTTGGCGGCACGCTCTTCCTCTTCGGCCTTCGCGCGCAGGGCTTCGACCCGTTCGCGGTCTTCCCGCTCTTTGGTCTCAATCTCTTCGCGGCGACGGGCGCGGTCTTCTTCGCGGTTCTTGTCTTCTTCCGCGCGGCGCACGGCATCCTCTGCCTCACGCGCCTTGGCGGCGCGCAGCGCGGTCATGCGGCGGTCCATCTCGGCATCTGAGATGCCGGCAGGACGCTTGGACGGATCACCGTAGTTGGTGGGCGTCGCCGTCTGGCCCGCGCCGGGGGTGCCCGGCTTGGGGGCGGCGGTAGGAACTACCACGCGCTTACGTTTGGTTTCGACCACAACGCTCTTGGTCCGGCCGTGGCTGAAGCTTTGCTTCACCTGTCCGGAACGGGGGGCGCCCCCGAGGCCAAGAGGTTTCTTGCCGTCTGTATCGCTCATGCGTCTTACGTATCCTTCATGGCGGGGTCGCCGCCGTCATGCCCGCCAGCCCGAAGGCCAGCAAGCTTTGCCGCTTCCTCTACAACACGCGTTCTGAGTCCACCAGCGGCAAGCGCGGCGTGTATCGCACGTTCGCGCCCAAATGCCAAACCGATTTCCCCAGCTGTCAGAATGCCGATAAAGCCGTGCTTGCCTTCCGGCGCGTGCAGCTTGGTCTTGCCGCGTTCCGACCCGTCACTTGCCTGTATCAGCGTCGCCGCCGAGCCCTTGGCCAGCCAGTCCTTGACCTTTTCATAGCCCATCACCGCCTGGCCCGCCTTGCGAGCGAGGCTAAGCGTATCAATCGTCCGACGGCGGACCAGATCTTCCACCAACTCGGCCAGGTTTTCCGGCAGTTTCACCGGTTGGCGTGCCGCGCGGGAAAAGAGGTTTTTCTTCACTGCCAGCGCCAAAGCCGCGCGGTCGGCAGCAACGTAGATGCCCCGCCCGGGCAGCTTGCCCATGATATCGGGGACGACCATGCCATCAGGGCCAACGCAAAAGCGGATCAATCCCGCTTTTGGTTGGCTTTCCCCGGTCGCAATGCACTTGCGTTCCGGTTCGTCCTGATCTTTTTCCCGGCCGCCGCGCGTCATGCGCCTAGGTTTCCGAGGTCTGAGATCAGACCTCGGCCTCCAGGTCTTCGGCCGCGTCGTCTGCGGCGGGCTGTTCCAGATCGGCGGGGTCGACCCAGCCCAGCATGACACGGGCGGTCATGATCAGGTGCTGCGCTTCCTCCAGCGTCATGTCGAACTTCTCCAGCACGCCTTCGTCCTTTTTGCGCGCGCCGTTTTCGGTGGTCCAGCCGCCAGCCAGTTCCCAGTCAGCGCAGGTGGCGAAGTCTTCCAGCGTCTTGATGCCGTCACCGCCCAGCGCCTCAAGCATCTGGGGGGTCAGGCCCTCAAAGCCGACAAGGCTGTCTTCCACACCCAACGCACGGGCATTTTCCATGGCCTTGGTGTTTGCTGCCTCAAGGAAGTCTCGCGCACGCGCTTGCAGTTCGCCGGCGGTGCCCTCATCGAAGCCGTCGATGGACAAGAGTTCGTCCAGATCAACGTAGGCGACTTCTTCCAGGTTGGTGAACCCTTCCGAGACCAAAAGCTGCGCCATCATCTCATCCACGTCCAGCGTGTCCATGAACAGCTTGGTGCGTTCGGCGAATTCGGCTTGGCGGCGGGCCGATTCCTCGGTCTCGGTCATGATGTCGATATCAAGGCCCGTCAGCTGGCTGGCTAGACGCACGTTCTGGCCACGGCGGCCGATGGCCAGCGACAGCTGTTCATCCGGCACGACGACCTCGATCTTGCCGGCCTCTTCGTCGATGACAACCTTGGACACTTCGGCTGGTTGCAGCGCGTTCACCAGGAACGTCGCCTGATCCTGATTCCACGGAATGATGTCGATCTTTTCGCCCTGCAACTCGTTCACCACGGCCTGAACGCGGCTGCCGCGCATACCAACGCAGGCACCGACCGGGTCGATGGAGTTGTCATAGCTGATGACGGCAATCTTGGCGCGGCTGCCCGGGTCACGGGCAACGGCCTTGATCTCGATGATGCCATCGTAGATTTCCGGCACTTCCATCTTGAAAAGCTCGGCCATGAACTGAGGATCGGTCCGCGACAGGAAGACCTGCGGGCCGCGCGCTTCACGCCGGACATCCTTGATGAAGCAGCGGATGCGGTCGCCGATGCGGTAAGCTTCGCGGCCGATCTTTTCGTTCCGGCGCAGGATGCCTTCGCCACGGCCAATGTCGACGATGACGTTGCCGTATTCCTCGCGCTTGACGGCGCCGTTGATGATCGTGCCCTTGCGGTCCTTGAATTCCTCAAACTGGCGGTCACGCTCAGCTTCGCGGACCTTCTGCAGGATCACCTGCTTGGCCGATTGCGCGGCGATGCGGCCAAGGTCCACCGGGGGAACCTCATCAATGATCTCATCGCCAAGCTGCGGGTCCGCAAGCCAGGTCTTGGCCTGCTTGGCAGTGACTTGCGCGTGGTGGTTTTCCACGGCGTCATCTTCAACCACGGTGCGGACGCGGGTAAAGCTGGCACGGCCGGTTTTCCGGTCAATCTTGACGCGGATGTCCATTTCCGCGCCGTAGCGCGACTTGGCAGCGCGGGCGAGGCTGTCTTCCATCGCCTGGATGACCAGCTCGGGCTCGATCATCTTTTCGCGTGCGACGGCTTCGGCGGTCTGCAGAAGCTCCAGCTGGTTGGCCGATGTGATTGCCATGACTCGTATCTCCCGCGTTAGTGTTTTGTTTCCGGGGTGGGATCTTGGTCCTCGTCCCCGGCACTGTCTTCAAGCCCGTCAATTTCTTCGATCTCGTCGAACTGGCCTTCAACCGGTTCAGCAACCTTTTTCTGGCGCAGCATTTCGCTGATCAGCTCATCCGTCAGGATCAGCTTGGCATCCGACAGCCAGTCGAATTTCAGGCCAATGGTGACCTCTTCGCCGGCTTCCTCGATGGTGATAAGAACCTCATCCCCCTCAACCCCGGCCAGCGCGCCCTTGAAGCGGCGGCGACCGTCGATCAGTTCCGAGGTCTCAATCCGGGCTTCCCAGCCCTTCCACATCTCAAAGTCTTTCAGCCGGGTCAGCGGCCGGTCAATCCCGGGGGAGGAGACTTCAAGGACATAGTTTTCCTCAACCGGGTCTTCCACATCCAGCACGGCGGATACGGCGGTAGAGATGTCGCCACATTCATCCACGCCAATCCCGCCATCGGGACGGTCGGCCATGATCTGCAAGACGCGGGTCTTGCCGCCCATCAGCCGCACGCGCACAAGTTCAAACCCCAGCCCTTCGATGGCAGGGGTGATGATGTCGGCCAGGCGGCGGTCGATGGCGGACTTGGCGATCAGGTCGGACATTGGCGTTCCAGAAACAAAAAAGCAGGCCCAGAGGCCCGCCCGTGACGATCGGTAGCTTCAGGTGTGGACCCCGAAACCGCTGTTGAGGTGGATATACGGAACTGGGGCCGAGTCTGCAAGGCCCCGCTCATCGCATCTTTTCATCCCCTGCAATCATGCGCTCCAGACCAGCGGGTGCCAACACGAACGCGTGACACGCAATGCGCTGTGGGAACCGATCCCCGGACTTCACATTTACTGCATGCCAGATGCGCCAGATTGCCCCCGCTCTCTCAAGCTGCAATAGTTCATAGCGTAAGCCGAAGGAGAGAATGCCCTGATGCCCCGTCGGCGAGGATCCTGCACCAGCCGTACGATTGGCAGCCTGATCGGGCTGTGGCTGCTGGCAATGCCGGCGCTTGCCCTCGACCAGCTGGAAATCAAGGTGCAAGGCGGGGATGAGGCCGTGGTGAAGGCGGTTGAGGCCGCGTCGCTTCTGCGGTCGCTCCAGACGCAGGACCAGACCGATGCGCAGGATCTTCTGGCTGCCGCGCGGGCCGATTATGCCCGCATCCTGGCGGCACTTTACGCCAAAGGGCACTATTCCGGCGTGATCACCATTCAGGTTGACGGGCGTGAGGCGGCGAGCATTCCCGCCCTTGGGGCCCCGCGCGCCATTTCCCGAATTTTGGTGACCGTGGACCCCGGCCCTGCCTTTCGGTTTGGCACGACCAGCATAACCCCGCTTGCGCCCGAAACCATCCTTCCCGACGCGTTCAGCAACGGCAACATCGCGGAAAGCGGGCTGGTGGGTGAGGCGGTCGACATCTCGCTTCTCGCCTGGCGTGAGGTGGGCCATGCCAAGGCTGAAGTCGCGGCCGAAGCGGTGGCAGCCGATCACGCGCGGGCAGTGCTTGATGTGGATGTGGGCATTGCGCCCGGCCCCCGCCTGCGTTTTGGCCCGCTTGCCATTGAAGGCGAACAGCGGATGCGCGAACGGCGGATCGAAAAGATCGCCGGACTGCCGACGGGCAAGGTTTTCAGCGAAACCGACCTGCGCCTCGCCGAGGAACGCCTGCGCCGGACCGGAATCTTCAGTTCAGTCACGCTGGTTGAGAATGAGGGCATCACCGCGCCTGACCTTCTGGGCATCACCGCAACCGTGGTGGAACAAAAACCGCGTCGCTATTCCTTTGGCGCCGAGATTGGCAGTCTGGACGGCATCGCGCTGACCGCATCCTGGCTGCACCGCAACCTGCTGGGCGGGGGTGAGCGGCTGAAGGTTGACGGGGCGGTGACCAACATCGGCTCGGGACAAAGCGGCGTCGACTACTCTTTCGGCATCGCCCTTGACCGCCCCGCCACGCTGACCCCGGACACCACGGCGGGGCTGGTCTTCACCTACGCCCATCTGGATGAAATCGACTATTCCGCCGACACGGTGGATTTCGGTCTGGCTTTTTCGCACATCTTTTCCGAACGGCTGACAGCGCGGGCCGGGATCACCTATTCCTATCAGGAAGGGGATGATCCCGGCGGTTCCTTCCGCTTTCGCAACCTGTCGCTGCCACTGGGCGTGACCTGGGACCGGCGCGACGATGACCGCAACCCGACCGGCGGCACCTATCTGGATGCGACGCTTAAACCCTTCCTCGGCTTTGGCACCACCGGGTCAGGCGTCCGCGGCACCGTGGACGCCCGCGCCTACCGCAGCCTGGGTGAGCCTGGGCGTTTTGTCATCGCCATTCGCGGGCAGGCGGGGGCGATTATCGGGCCAAGCCTTCTGGAAACCCCGCGCGATCAGCTGTTCTTTTCCGGCGGCGGCGGCACGGTCCGGGGGCAGCCCTACCGGTCACTGGGGGTGCCCGTCACCCGGGCGTTCGGACCAGAGTTTCTGATCGGCGGGCAGTATTTCCTGGCCGGGTCGCTGGAACTGCGCGCCAAGGTCACCGAAAAGATCGGCGTCGTCGGCTTTGTCGATGCCGGCAGCATCGGGTTGGACGGGTTCCTGGATGACTTTGCCGACCCCCATGCCGGGGCCGGGCTTGGGCTGCGCTATGACACCGGCTTTGGCCCGATCCGGCTGGACGTGGCCGCACCAATCAGCGGCACCACCGGCGACGGGGTGCAGGTCTACATCGGTTTGGGGCAGGCGTTCTGATGCGGCGCGCTCTGATCCTGATGGCAGCGCTGGGAACCGCCCCCGCCTTTGTGCAAACCCCCGCCTTTGCGCAGACCGAAGCGGCTGACCGCGATTATCTGACCGCGTTTCTGGAGGACAGCCTGTCTGGCGCCGGGCGGCAGGTCACCATCGCGGGGTTCAGCGGGGCGCTGTCGTCGCGGGCGAAGATCGAACGGCTGACGATTGCCGATGCTGACGGCATCTGGCTGACGATCACCGGCGTCACGCTCGACTGGAGCCGATCCTCGCTTTTGTCCGGCGCGCTGGAGGTCAGTGAGCTTTCCGCCGAAAGCATCGTGATGGAGCGGGTGCCAGACAGCGGCGAGGATACCATGCCCTCACCCGAGGCAAGGGGCTTCAGCCTGCCGGACCTGCCCGTGAGCATCGCCATCGACAGCATCGCCGCGGCTGAGATCACCCTGGGTGAGGCGGTTCTGGGTCAGGCCATCACCGGCAGCCTTGCCGCGAACATGCAGCTGGCCGACGGCACCGGCCGCGCCACGCTGGACCTGATCCGCGCAGGGGAAGGCCCTGAGGGGCAGATCACCCTGGACGCCAGCTATGACAACGCAACTGGTCAGCTTGCCGTCGATCTGAATGCCACCGAAGGCGAAGGCGGGATCGTCTCGGAAATCCTTGACCTGCCGGGCGCGCCATCTGCCACGCTGACGCTGCAGGGCGCGGGGCCGATCGACGATTTCGCCGCTAACATCCGCCTTGCCACCGGGGGCGAGGATCGGCTTTCAGGCACGATCACCCTGACCGGCACCGCGCTTGCGGGCTATCGGTTGCAGGCAGACGTGATCGGGAATCTTGCCCCACTTCTGGCCCCCGACATGGTGGATTTCTTCGGCACCGACGTTGGGCTGGTTCTGGATGCCACGCGGTCAGCCATCGGCACGGTCACGCTGGACCAGTTCGCCTTGCGCGCGCGGTCGCTGACATTGGCCGGGCAAGGGCGCATCGCGGCAGACGGGTTGCCTGAGGCGCTTGCCGTGACGGGAACGCTTGCCTCACCGGATGGGACGCCGCTTTTGCTGCCCTTTGCAGATCAGGACACGCGGATCGACAGCGGTACCTTTAACTTTGCACTGAATGACACGGGCGATGCCGGGTGGAAGGGCGCGATTTCCGTCCTTGGGCTGGCGCGGGCCGACCTTGCCGCCGACCGGCTGGACCTGAGCGGGTCAGGCCGCATCGGGCGCACCGCCGCGGGCAACAGTCTGGGCGGCACGCTGACCCTGCTGGCCGAAGGGCTGGCACCCCGTGACCCAGGCCTTGCAGCGGCGCTTGGGCCTTCGCTGACCGGGGGCCTGCGGTTTCACTTCCTGCAAGGCAGCGGTGCCATCAGCCTGTCAGACCTGCGGCTGGCGGGCGCAGGCTTTGCGGCAACAGGCAACGTGCGGATCGGCGGGCTGGCAAGCGGGCTTTTGACCAGCGGCAAGGTTGCGGTGGTGACCGAAGACCTTTCGCGCTTTTCGGCACTTGCCGGGCGTCCGCTGGCCGGGCGTGGCACGGTGCGGCTGGACGGGTCGGTGGGCGGGCTGTCGGGATTTCTGGACGGGGTGGCCGAGGTTGACGGCCAGGGGCTAAGTGTCGGAATCACTCCGGTTGATGACCTTATGGCAGGCGACAGCCGGGTTGTGCTGTCCGTCCTGCGCAATGAGGACGGAACCACCCTGCGCGCGCTGGACGTGACCGCAGGGCCACTGACCGCCACGGGGTCTGGCACCATCACCTCGGCCGGGGCCAGCCTGACGGGCGATGTGACCCTGACCGATATGGCGGCACTTGGGCCGGGCTATGGCGGCTCGGCCATTCTGCAGGCGCAGTTTGACGGCACCCCGGCCGAGGGGCGAATCACTCTGGCTGGAACGGCGGCTTCGCTGCAGGTCGGCAATGCGCAGGCCAACCGCCTTCTGTCGGGGGCCAGCGCCCTGTCGGCTGAGATGACGCTGGTCGATGGTATCCTGCGCGTCACGGCGGCGCAGCTGGCAAACCCGCAGTTGACCGTGACCGCAACAGGTGAGGTCAGCGATACCTTGCGAAAGGTGGTGCTTGAGGCGCGGCTGGCCAATCTTGGGCTGCTGATCCCGGACCTGCAGGGCCCGCTGACCCTGACCGGTGACGCAACCGAAGATGCCGATGGCTATGCGGTCGACCTTGCGGTTCGGGGTCCCGGGCAGATTGACGGGCGGGTCGATGGCCGGATCGCGCGGGGGTTTGGGTCCGCCGATCTGGCGATCAACGGCACCGGGCAGGCCGGGCTGGCGAACATTCTCTTGTCGCCCCGGTCGATTGACGGGCCGATCCGCTATGACCTGCAGTTGGCCGGGCCGCTGCGCCTGGCCTCGCTTTCAGGCCGCGTCACGCTGGCCAATGGCCGTCTCAGCGACCCGAACCTGGGGTTTGCGCTGCAGGGGATCGAGGCGGTGGCCGATCTGCAAGGCGGTCAGGCGCGGGTGTCGGCAACCTCGGGCCTGTCGTCGGGCGGGCGGCTGCGGGTGGACGGGCCAATCAGCCTGAGCCAGCCCCTTGCCGCAGATCTGACCATCAGCCTTGATGGGCTGCGGCTCTTCGACCCCAACCTTTATGAGGCGATCATCAACGGCAGCCTGACCGTGAACGGCCCCCTGGCCGGGGGTGCGATGATCAGCGGTGCCCTGTCCGTGGCCAGCGCCGAAGTGCGGGTGCCGGAATCCGGCTTTGACACGGCCGGGGCGCTGTTGGATCTGATCCACGTCAACGAACCGGCTGATGTGCGATCCACCCGTGACCGCGCCGGGTTGCTGGATCAAGGTGGCTCAGGCCGGGCAGCGGGCGGCAACGGCGCGGCCTTCGGGCTTGACCTGACCGTGTCCGCCCCCCGCATCTTTCTGCGCGGTCGCGGGATCGATGCCGAGCTTGGCGGCCAACTGCGCCTGCTGGGAAGCACGGCTGCCATCGTGCCCTCTGGCAGTTTCAACCTGATCCGCGGGCGGCTGGACATCTTGGGCAAACGGCTGGTCCTGTCCGAGGCGGATCTGACGCTTGAGGGCAGCTTTGTCCCCGTCCTGCAGATTGCGGCCAGCACGGAAAGCGACGGGGTCGTCAGTTCCGTCAGAATTGCGGGTCCAGCGAATGACCCGGTGGTCAGCTTCACCTCAACCCCTGATCTGCCGCAGGAAGAGGTGCTGGCCCGGCTGTTGTTCGGGCGGGCGCTGGACACCATCTCACCCTTGCAGGCGGCGCAGCTGGCCAATGCGGTGGCCGTTCTGGCCGGGCGCGGTGGCGAGGGGCTGGTGAACCGGCTGCGGCGCGGCTTTGGGCTGGATGACCTTGACGTGGCCACGGCCGAGGACGGATCAACCGCGCTTACGGCGGGCAAATACATTGCCGAGAACGTCTATACCGAGGTCGAGATCGAGCAGGGCGGCAAGACCAGTGTGAACCTGAACCTGGACCTGCGCAAAGGCGTGACGGTCAAGGCTGGCGTCGATGGCGATGGTGAGACCGGGATCGGCATCTTCATTGAGCGCGACTACTGACGCAGCCGCACCAATGGTGCTGACCTGCGGTGCATATCAGCAGTTGCGGCAACCAGCCAGCGCTGGAGGCGGACTTTTCGGCCACAACCTCCTCCATCACGACCACTAGCCCACCCGCAAAGGTGTCCGAGGTCGCTTAGTCAACCACACGTTCAAAATCGATGAACCCAAGCCCACCACTGCCCAATTGCTGCGACTTGCGGATCACCGGGCCTTCAAACCAGAAGGTGTTGGTGATCGCCCCTTGGGGCCGCGCGCAGATTTCGGTGAACTTTTCAACGCTGTGGGTGCGCTTGAAGATCTTGATGTCTTCGCGACCCAAGGCCGCAACCGTGCAATCATAGCTGCGACGCGTGGTGCGGTCATCCTCACCAAGGAAATAGTAGACCCGCTTGTGCGTCCCGCCTGCGGTGCGCAAATCCGCCGCCGAGGGGGCTTGTGCCGACATGAGGTCAGGCCCCAGGCCGCGCGTCTGGATCAACACGCCATCGCGCAGGGTGAAGGTGGTCCCATCCGTCGTGGCCCAGGTCACGTTGCTGCCCTTGGCGTCGGTGATGGTCAAAAGCGCATCAGCCGACCGCACCGGGATCACCGCACGCAGGATTGGAATCCCGAACTTTTCAATATCGGCGCGCTTGACCGGGGCGGCAGCTTTGGCCGGGGCGCGACGGGCCTTGGCACCGCCCACGGTCGCCTTGGCAACGCTGGAGACGGCCATCACAAGCGGTGAGGCTTCGGGTTTGCTGCTTCCGCAAGCCGCCAGCGCGGCCAACAGGCAGACGGCGACGGCCGCGCGCATGGCCACCCTCACCGCCACACCCTGCCCCATTCGGGATCAAGCGCGTCAGTGTGGTAGTCGCGGATCGACTCATACAGACGGCCATCCACGTCCAGCCGTGCGCCACCATCCCCAGTGGACGGGCGCAAGGTTGCGCCAAAGCTGTTCTTCGACTGGTTGCCCAGCGCCCAGTTCAGCGGCACGGAAAAACGCACGCCCTTGTCAAAGGCGCCATTGCCGAATTCGGCCGCGCTGACGTCGGTGACCGTGGCAAAGGCACCTACCCGCCAGCCGTTCACGAAAACCCGGTCAATCGACACTGTGGCCCCGGTGTCGCCCGCCAGATAGCGGCCCACATCCAGCTGTCCGACATAGCCATTGCCAAAGTCGTAGTAGGCCGAAACATGGCCCGTCACCACGTCATAATCGTATTCGCCAAACCCAAGGCCGCCATCCGTGTCGCGCTGCTTGGTATAGTTCATCTCGACCCCAAGGGCGAGCTGGCTATCCGCCGGCTTCCACAACACCTCACCCGAGACGCCGGCATGCATGCGTTCAATATAGCCAACCGTGACGCGGGAATAGATGTCGGCGGCAGGTCTGGCATACCAGGCCAGGGTCAGCGATTGCAGTCCCGGATCGCCGAACTTGGCATAGCGGCCACTGTCGGTCCGCACCGGTTGCAGGGCCGAACCGGACGGGTCTCCTTTGCGATCAACGTTGCCGATCACGCGACCGTAGATAGACCCGGCCAGCACCAGCCCGGGCTGAATGTCATAGGACGCCGAAAGCCGCAGGCCAAGGTCACCCTTCAAGGGCTCGGTCATGCGGAAGGCGGGCCGCAGGCTCCAGGAAAAACGGGGGTAAAGGCCATCACCGCCCAGGGCATTCAAGGGCACCGGGCCGGCATCCGTGATCGTGGCCCGCTGGCGCAGAAGGGTGGCGTTGTCGGCCGCAAACTCAAGCGCTTCAAGGTCGCTGCGGCGGATCGTGACCTTTGACGCGCCAATGCCTTTGACCACGGGCACAATCTCGAACACTTCAACCGAGGCAGGCATGACATGGCTGAGGGCGCGGGCGGTGCGGCCGATGGCCTGCGCGCCGGCATCAATGCGGTTGTTGCGGATGCGGATCTGGGCTGTCGTGGCGGTGTAGGCAAGATCTTCGATGACGATCCCGTCAACCGCCAGCCGTTTGGCCAGGTTCTTGCGCAAGAGCGGCCCGGCGTCCGGCTGGGTGACCCAGCCGCCATCATAGGCATCAGGGTCAGAAGCCCGCTTGGGCCGGGCTTTCACCGGCACAGGCGCGGCGCCCATCACGCCACCCGTTGCGCGGTTTTTCGGGTCAAGGATCAGGTGGAAGACCAGACCAACCTCAGTCCCGTAGAGTGAATAGACGCCAAAGCGGGTGTTCTGGCCCTTTTGATATTCAAAGCCATAGTTGAAGGGGCTGTCCCGTTCGATCTGACCGCGAATGTCGGCTTCCACCACATAGGCGTCTGACGAATATTCGCCCTTGAAGGTCCAGCGGTCGGTCAGCTTGACCTCTACCCCGGCAAAGGGGGCGGCGTCGCCACGGAACCACTGATCAACGTTCGGCTGGCCGAAATCGCTGCTGGTCAAAGCCGGGCGTTCGCCAAATGGCTGGCCGATTGATCCATCCGTGCCCAGACGCCCCCAGCCAAGCCCGGCAGTCACCTTGACCCGGTCCCCAAAGCCCTTGGTTGCGGCAATGTATTCCGAGGAAAAGCGTCCCTCGCTCATGAAGTCGATCAGGCCGATGGTCACCGACGGCACATAAGCGCTTTCCTGCAGCATCTGGTACCGCAGGTCGAAACCACGGTCGATCACCTTGGCATCGCCGGGGATCACATTGTCCCAGTCGCGCCAGGTCAGGAAACGGAAGGACCCCGACAAACGCTCGGAAAACTGAAAGCTGATCGTGGCGCGGGTTGTCGGGCCAAGCAGCGCCGTCGTGAAGGTAAAAGCTGCATCGTCCTGCGCCTCGCCCGAGGGCATGTCGATCAGGCCTGTCGTCCCGTTGACGTTCAACGAAGGGGCCATTTCAGCGAAAGCCGGGGCACCACTTGCGACAGAGAAGGCCGCAAGCGCGGCAAGCAAACGACGGGGCATATGCAACATGATGTCCAGTACCTTTGGTATCATCCAAGTCTATGCGAAGAACCGCAAGGCAGGGCAAGGCCTATCATCGGAATGGCCGTTCAAACTACGCCAACCCGGACCTTTGGACACAGTTTTCGCAGCCTGATCACTGGCCTTGCGCGGCTTTCAGGGGCCGGCTTCTTCCAGCTTGATCCGCAACTCTCGCATCACGGGCAAAAGCGCGCGCACCCGGTCGGCGCCCAGCGACTGTACCACCTCGGCGATCAGCGGCACCACGCTGGCAACTGCAGAATCGCGCGCCGCCCGGCCTGAGGGGCTGATCGCCACGAACTTTTGCCGAGCGTCCTCCCAATCGGGACGGATGTGGATATGGCCGGCCCATTCCAGCCGGTTCAGCGTGTTGGTCATGGCCCCGCGCGTGATGTGGAACGCCTTGGCCAATTGCGCCGGGGTGCGTTCGTCATTGATCCGCGCCAGATGGTTCAGGACCGAGAAATGCGAAATCTCCATCCCCTTGGGCAGCACCTTGGAGATGCGGTTGCGCGCCAACTGGTCAGCCATGAACAGCTCACCGAAAAGGGCCACGGCGATGTCGTCGGTCTTTTCTGGGCCAGTCTTTTCTGGGCTGGTCTTCTCCACGCTCATGGCCCGTCAAAGCCCCGGTCATGGGTCAGCGATGGGACGCGGTGCCGCGCTTCAGTGACACGGGCAAGGTCAAGGTCCACCAGCGTCACGCCAGGTTCGCTGCCCGCATCGGCCAGCACCTCACCCCAGGGGGCCACCGCCAAAGAATGGCCATGGGTGTGGCGTCCCTTGCCGTGGCTTTCGGCGTGGAACCCGGTCTGCGCCGGAGCCAGCACGAAACAGCCGGTTTCGATCGCCCGGGCGCGGAGAAGCACCTCCCAATGCGCAGCGCCGGTGATGTGGTTGAAGGCGGCTGGAACGGTCAGAACCTGCGCGCCCTCTTGCGCCAGACGGCGGTAAAGGGCGGGAAACCGCAGATCATAGCAGACCGTCATCCCGACCTTGGCAAAGGGCGTTTCTGCCACAACCGCCTGCGCGCCGGGGCGATACCCCTCACTCTCGCGGTAAACCTCGTTGGCGGAGACGTTGACATCGAACATATGGATCTTGTCATAGCGCGCCACGATTGCGCCGTCCGACCCGATCAGGAAACTGCGGTTGGCAAAGCGGCCGTCCGCGTCATCCGTCAAAAGCCCAAGCGACCCGATCAGCAGCCAGACGCCCGCCCGTTTCGCCTCATCCCGCAGGGCGGCGAGGGTGGGGTCATCGGCTTCATGCCGGAACACACTGCGCTGATGCGCCCGGCTGGAGCTTAGGCCGTTCGTAAGCTCAGGCGTCAGGATGAACCCGGCCCCAGATGCCGACGCCTGCCGCACAAACCCCAAGGTGGTGGCCAGGTTTGAAACCGGGTCATCCGTCACCGTAAGCTGGACCAACGCCGCCCGCATCAGCCAGCCAGCAATGGGTCAAGCTTGCCCGCGTGGTCCAGCGCGTGCAGATCGTCCGACCCGCCAACATGCGTGCTGCCGATAAAGATCTGCGGCACGGTGCGCCGACCCGCCGCCCGCTGCATCATCGCCGCGCGCAAGGCCGGGTCACGGCTGACATCAATTTCGGTGTAGGCCACGCCCTTGCGGTCCAGCAGACGCTTGGCGGCATGGCAATAGGGGCAGATCGGGGTGGTATAAATCTCGACAGGGCGCATGGGGAAACCTTTGTTGCGCCGTGACTATAGGGCTTCACGCATCTTTCGCAACGCGCGCCAGCGACAGCACGCAGACGGACCGCGCCCCTGCAACAAAAAGCGCCTCGGTTGCCGCGGCAAAAGTCGCGCCAGAGGTCATCACATCATCGACAAGCAGAATGTCCCGGTCTTCAATCAGCGCGGCGCGGCGCGGCGGCACCGAGAACGCGCCGATCAGGTTGGCAAAGCGACCATCCTTGGTGCGGCCTTCCTGGGTGCCCGTTGGCCTGTGGCGGATCAGCGCATCGGGGCTGTGGTCCAGCCCCGCCAACAAGGCCACCCGCTTCGACAAAAGCGCCGCCTGATTGTACCTGCGCCGGATCAGCCGGAACCAGTGCAGCGGCACCGGCACCACCAGCATGCCCGGCTGCAGCATCGGCTTGGCAGCCTTCAGCATCCAGCCGCCGGCGGGGCGGGCAAGGTCCATCCTGTCGCCATGTTTCAGCGCCAGCACCAGACTGCGCGCATTGTCCCGGTACAAAAGCGCCGACCGTCCCTGCCCCCAGGGCCGCGCGGTCGTCATGCAGTCGTCGCAGATCACCCGCTCACCCGTGTCAGAGCCTGGCAGCGGCACACCGCATTGGTCACAGACCAGCCCACCGATGAACGGCGTTTCACGCCAGCAGTCGCTGCACAGGCCAAAGTCACTGGTGACCGGCGCGCTGCAGCTGATGCATTGCGGCGGATACAGCACATGCAGCGCGGCTTGCATTCCCATTTCCGCCCCCTAATGTCCCGGCGATGACCGCACCGCCCCCCTTGACCGACCGGCCCGCCCTGCTGCGCCAGCGCGCCCGCGCCCAGCGCCTGGCCACCCATGACG